>LVVU01000082.1:9207-11588 GCA_006954465.1 Candidatus Methanoprimaticola hominis | reverse complement strand
TGAAGACACTCACATCCCTCGCCTGCCTTTCGGTTCAAAGAGGGCAAGCTCAAGCTGTCGATCTGAATGACCTACCAGCCTCAGAACGGATAGAGCTGACTTTCACCATCCTTACCAATCTGAAGAAAGGAGAGCCCGTCATGACCGTGAAGGAGACCGGAGCATTATATGACATCTTCTCAAGGGTAACGGCTGCTATGAAAGAGGCCGGGAAGTGGAAAGCAGAGACGAAAGGCGCCAAGATGGATCCGGAATGGTATATCGGAGCAGCAGACAGCCGTTCACATCTGGCGCGCGAACTCCAGATCGCCGATCCGAACAATGAGATGCTCCCCCACTTGTTCAAACTGGCCATAGATTGCGAATGCGGTGCGATCGAAGGCGGCCGTCTCGAACGCATAGAAGGCCTGGCCCGCCTGATGAACGATTGCGACGATCTGTCCCAATACGATCTCCTGATGGCCAGGGCGAATGCTTTCGAGATGATATCCTCTCACAGGGATTTGCTCGCCCCGGCTCTCTTCATCAAGCTAGAAATCGAGGACGTATTGGTCTCTTCGGCATTCAACTCCATCGATATGGATGACGATCCCGAATTCACCGACATGGAATTCGACGAGTATATCCGCGATTTCGATGCCTTGTCCAAGGAGGAGAAGTCAGTATATCCTTATGCCGCGGCCGATGGTTATATCTACTCTATCAACACGGCTTTGAGGTTAGGCAGGAAAGGCAACGAGTTCTCGAAGAAGCTCATCACAGCCATCCGCAAAGCAAGGAAGAACGGGGCTCCGGAGGAACGCAGATACATGCTGAGCTTGCTCCAAGCCTATTCGCGCGTGATGACCAAGAAGAACGGTATGGCCGAGAAGATGCTGGAGGATGCGAAGCTATGGAGCGATCCGCTCTACGGTGCCATCGCCGACTACATCCTGGCCGATCACATAGTGTCGGAACACACGGATCTCTTCGGATCCGTGGATCTGGAGGAGATGACCTATGAAGAGCGTAGCGAGGCGGTGTCGAAGATCAACGATGCACTGGAGGTCATGGAGACCATCGATGATGTTAGCGGATTCGCCTGGAGGATCGCGGACTCGTATGCTATCAGAGGCATCCTGACCGGTAGCAAGGACGATCTGAATCTGGCTGCGGATTATCTGTACTTCTTCAGCTTCATCGGGAAGATGGAACCGGAAACCGCCCACCATATCGCATTTCGCATAACCACCAACACCCGGATCGGATCACCGGTTCAGAAGAAGGTCCTGTCCATGATGGGGTATCCAGTCTTCTGAACACACCTACGGGGTCGGCATCCAATCCCTCGTTAGAGGGATCGATTTCGGGATGGTTGAAGGATGAAACGGTCGACTCCGGCCCCGTAGGACTCGGATGGAAATCGATGGAGAGCCAGTTCCGATAGGATATCGATGGATAATGATGGCGCGGAGGAGGGGATTTGAACCCCCGAGGAGTTTCTCCACCGGTTTTCAAGACCGGCGCCGTAGGCCACTGGGCTACCTCCGCTCGCACCAGCGATTGCTCGACGCGATATAAACCATGCGCATCTCCGTTCAGGAGACGGGGATGGCCTCCCCGCTCGCGGGAACGGGCCAGACCTTCTCGATCGCCTTGGACATCAGAGCGAACCAGGCCGCCTCCATCACCAGCGATACGACGCAAGGGAGCACCGCATCGGGCATCGTGGCTGCGAACAGGGCCATGGTCATGGAGATGGACATCCCGGAGTTCTTCCAGGCGGCCATGGACAGGTAGACCACGGCGTTGTCCCTCTTGACGCCGGCCCTCTTCATCATGTAAAGCAGGATGAAGCTGGCCGCGAAGATCCTGATGAGGCATGCGCCGATCAGGAGCATGACGACGTCGGAATCGCTGAAGATGAAGTCGCGACGGCTTCCGAGGCCGATGAAGACCATGAGCAGCATCATCACATTGATGAACACGGACTTCGGGACGCTCTTGAGATGGAGCCTCTTCACCAGGAACGACAATCCGAACGGCACGACGATGAACAGCAGGATGTACTTCAGGACCTCGAGGGGGTTCACGGAGTCCCCGAGGAGGGTCTTGGTGATCAGCGGGGTCAGTCCGATGGCGCAGATGTAGATCACCGTCAGGGACAGGACGCACATCTTCGTGTCTCCGCGCATCACCAGCGAAGCGACGACGACGGAGACGCCGCAGGGGACCGACGAGAGCATGACCCATCCGGTCCAGAGATGGCTGTCGTCGATGAACAGCAATCCGCATGCGAGGGTCAGGAGCGTGTTGAATCCGAAGCAGCACAGCAGGCTGATGACGATCTCCTTGTCGTAATGCTTGAAATCGTCCCTGTGGAACTGGATCCCGTCAAGGGA
>LVVU01000082.1:6941-9193 GCA_006954465.1 Candidatus Methanoprimaticola hominis | reverse complement strand
GAACATCAGGATGGTGGAGGCGTTGGGATTATCGAAACCGATGCCGAGGGCCAGCACCACACCCAGAAGGATCCATACCTTGACATCGCAGAGGACGTTGATCAGAGGCATATTTGCGAGCGGAGTCGTAGGATATAATTACGTTTTTCTCACCTACTTCCGAAGAAGAGGCGCGCGGCATCGCCCACCGGGTCGTCGGACTTCTCGGCCTCCAGCTCGCGGGCGAAGCGCGAAGCGCGGTTGTCGAGGATCACGGCCATCCCGCGGTCCGTCTCGGTCCTTATCAGACGTCCGATGGCCTGCTTCATCTTCCTCTGCGCAGGGACCGCGGAGCAGTACAGCCACCCCTTCCCGTCCCCGTACTTGGCATCGAACATGTCGCTCATGGCCTTCATCTCCGGGGATGGAGGAGGATACGGTATCCCGACCACTATGGCGAAGCACAGCTCCTCTCCGGGGAAGTCGATTCCTTCGGCGAACTTCCCTCCCATGACGCAGAAGAGCACTCCGTCGCGCCGGGATCTGAATGCGGCGAGGTTCGATGCGTTGCGCTGGGCGTTGCGGGACTCCTCCCAATACAGCCTCTTCTGGATATGAGACTCCAGGTAACCGCGCATGGACGACATGCTGTTGTAGGATGTGAAGAACACCAGCGTATTCTTGTCGACCGAGTTGCACAGGTCCGCGATGGTCTTCTCGAGCCGCGTCTTCATCGACGGGTCGTTCTTGAGGTCCTGCCATCTCGTGGTGAGATCAGGGGTGTACACGACCTTCCTGTTCTCCGGGGGGAACGGGGAGGGGTACTTCCTGAAGGTGATCTTCGACGACAATCCGATGACGCGGGCGTACTGGTCCAGAGGCTGGAGCGTACCGGACATGTGGACGGTGCCGTTCGTGGAGTTCAGGAACTTGGATATCTCGTCGGGATCGATGCAGCACGCCCTCAGGTATTCTCCATCCTTATCGGCCTTCACGGTGCGTACGAACCGTTCGGAGGCGGTGCAGCACCATGATTGGAGGAAGGATGCGACGGACTGGATGTCCGATATCCTGTTCTCGCCCTTCTCCATGAGGGCGTCGGTCCTCTGCTCCCCGATGTCGAGCATCGTCTCGATGGCGGCATCGAGATGCTTCATGCCGTATTTGGCCATGATGCGCTCCTCGATCAGCGGGCCCTCGATGACAGCGGTATCGGATCCCATGGGGATGAGGTCGGTGGCGACACCGCGTATGCATGCCTTGAGGAACGTGAGGAACGAATTCAACGGGATATCGCCCCACACGATGGGCTGATGCCTGAACGTGGAGCATTCGTCTATGGACGCATCGACCATTGACCTCTCGATGCGGAACGTCTCGCTCTCCCTCGCCGCATCCACGAGGTTGTGGGCCTCGTCGACGATGATGAGCAGCGACTGGGGGTCGCCCGGACGATCCAGATTGGTCATCAGGCTCTCGCGTATGTCCGGGTCGAGGATGTGGACGTACGGGGCGGCCACGACCTTCGCATCCTTCATGAGCTTCTTCTTGGCCTCGTACGGACAGGCCTGGAGCCTGACGCAGAACGAGTCCAGCTCATCGGATGTGGGGAACTCGGTCTCCAGGTACTTCTGTATCTGCGGGAGTGCGTAGTCGACGCGATCGAAATACCTGCAGCCGCCCGCCTTCCCGTGGATGCTCTTCTCCCTGGCATCCTCGCACATCATGGACAGGATGTTCGAAGGGATGTTGTCGTAGTCCCTCACTCCGCGGAACAGGGGGCACGACTTGGAACGGCCGGTGATCGCTATCCCGCGCACCGGCTTGATCTTGGAGATGGAACGGAGCTCCCTCATGACCTGGTCGCTCTGGGAGATCGTCCTCGTGAGGTAGACGATGGTCTTCCCGGTGCGGGTGGCGTGGTCCAATCCCGCAGCCAGGGATATGATGGTCTTCCCGGTGCCGGTTCCGGACTCCATTACGAAGTGGCGTCCGTCGTCGAGGGCGGTGACCATGTCGTGGATGATCTCCAACTGGCATCCGCGGGGCTTGTATGGAAGGAAAGGTGCCTCTGGGGTCTCCTCGATGACGGGGGCCTCCCTCTTCGGAGTCCTCTCCTCGGCGAAGTCCAGTACGGCCTGATTGCTCTCGACCAGCCTGTCCAACGTCATGCCGCAGGATCTGCACCTGCTGTCGGCAGGCGATACGAGAGCATGGCATTTCGGACAGAACATCCCCATCATGTCCGACCCCAGGACGAACCGATAGAAGAG
>LVVU01000082.1:1015-6936 GCA_006954465.1 Candidatus Methanoprimaticola hominis | reverse complement strand
AGAGATTTGTCCATCTTTGTCAGGAACGCCTGCGGGTCTCCCCCGTGATCATGGAGGGGAGCCTCCGTATCATCGAAAGCGTGTCGGGTCCGACGGAATAGAACTTGTAGCGGTCGCGGACCTCCCCATCGATGACGCCCGCCCTCTCCAGGACACGGAGGTGGTGGACCAGGGTGGACTTGCACATGCAGAGCAGTTCGACCAGCTCGTCGGTGGTCTTCTCGCCCTCCATCAGGGAACGGACGATCATCACCCTCTGGTAGTCTCCGAGGGCCTTGCAGACATCCGCCGTCTTCTGGCATTCCGGGATGTTCATCGGAATCCTAACCGTCGAACGGACCGTATAAACCTGCTGTTCAGATCTTCCTGGTGGGGAACGTCTTCCTGATGAAATCCTCCAAAGCCGGGGTCGTATCCTCCTTGGGGAGGATGATGCCGATGCTCTTGGTGTACATGATGTAGAATGCGCTCCCGCTCTCGAGCGCCTCGATGGCATCCTTGTAGAAATGGGTCGATGAGTTGTCGTGGGTGGTGATCGTCAGGAGATCCGGTCCGAAGCGGTACGTGATCGTCCCGGCGAGCTGCTCCTCCTGATACTGCGCGAATTCGGCCTTGCGGAGGTTCCTGACGGTGGACCAGGCGTAGATCCCGCCCAGCACGAAGAAGAACGGCGCCACGAGCCATTGCCTGTACATATAGGCGAAGAGTACCCCGACGATCACGTCGAGAGCGACCATGCCCCAGATCCTGTACTGCATCCTCCCGTAGATGCGCTGAACAGTACGGTTGTATGCCTGGTACTGGGACAGCGTCACGGCTGTAGAGACGGTGAACAGGGGCTCCGACATGGTCAATCCACTATCCTGTATCCTGACTCGTCGCCTTCGGCATCGTAGCGGATGCCGTGCTCGTCGAGGATCTCCCTGATGATCCTAACATGGAGGCCCAATCCGACGTTCATGAACTGGTTGGCGACCTCCGTCCTTCCGTCGACCTCGATGGTGGGGGAGAATCCCAGGGGCATGTGGGCGGTGGCGACCTGCATGGCGTAGATGTGGCCCTTGGTCGTGAATATCGGTCCGCCGGACTGCCCTTTCAGACCGGGTGTGGATGTCTCGACATAGAGCATCTCGTGCTTGTCCTCGGCCATCCCCTTGGAGACGTACCTTGTGTGGATCCCGTCGTTGTGGAAGATGGTCTCCTTGGCGGGGATGCGGCGGATCTGGAACGTCTTGTGGGTATCGTCCCAGTTCGCCGTGATGTCTGCGAAGGAAAATCCGGAGCGGCACAGGCTGGTGCCGGGGCGGAGGGAGTCCGGATCGACGAGAACAGGGTATTCGCGGATCCACGAGGGGTCGAAGGGCTCCAGCTTGCAGATGACTATGTCCTCCTGGCGGTGCATGTACGCCTCCTTCACGCGCACACCGTCCCAGCTCCACCAGAACGAATGGTTCGTGATGAACGTGGGATCCAGTTTTATCTGGGAGCTCGGAGAGCCGGGCTTGGAGGATCTGGATTGGTTCAGTTCGCGTATCTCCTCGGCTTTCTTGAGGTCCCCCTGGAACTTCACGAAGGAGTCGTACACGTGACCGGCGGTCATGATCCAGCCCTCGCGGTTGAGGACGATGAACGTCGCGATCTCGGTACGGACGGTCCCGTTCTCGTGTCTGGTGGAGATTGCCAAGGGCCTGGTGAACTCCGAGACCCTGCTGCAGGCATCTGCGAACATGCACAGCACAATGCCGAACGGATAGATAACCATGTGCGGGGATGTCGACGCGGTCCCGGGAGTTACTACCAGATGCATTGTCCTAGCATCGTGTTGGAAGGCTTTAAGTCGGACTGATACATCCCTATCCGTACCCGGAAATCGTTGCGATGTCCGGGTTGGGAGTAAGTCTGGGCATGTTGACGAAGGAGATCCAGTATCGCATTTATGCCGGAACGAGCAAGGACGACTACACCGGCTGGACACGCACCGAGGTTCCCGAGAACGAGAAGGATGTGGAGTTCTGGACCCTCGACCTCGGAGACGGATACGTTCTGGACCGCGTTACGAAGCAATCACGCGGACTCTTCGGCAAGAAGACTATCAAGATCAACAGCATCCGCAGGGACCGCACCATTACAGATCCCGACGGGGATTATCGCGATATGAACTTCAGCATGCTGTTCAACGTCAAGATCATGGTCTCCCCCGACGCCATCAAGTTCGACACCGGGAAGAACTCTTTCGTCGTGCTCTCCCGCGAGCCGGCCGACTGGGAGGGATTCTCGAAGGATCTTCCGACCTTCGACGACAAGGAGATCGAGGAATCCAACTGGTCCAGCTTCTACAGCTGAGAATCTACGTTCCTTAGGAACGTAATCTCGCCCGAACCGGGTATATAACCTGCCCTCGACTGGTAGGGCATGGTTCCCGGTTCCTTATCCACGGCCGTCGTATCCTCGGCCAATGCGATATACGATTATCTTCAGGATATGCAGTGGGTCTCCGACCCCCCGAAGGGCGTCTCCGAGACGCGGGCGGATTCCGTGGACATCATGGACGGCTACGCCATCCTGCATCTTTCCTCGGCGCTGTCCGATACATCGGGTCTGATGCTGAAGGTCGGGAAGAGGATACTCACCGAGGAGGAATCCGATTTCCGCAGGTACGACGACATGTCGAAGACGATACTCGTCCATCCCGGGGAGGACGTCCTGGCGGAGATGGCATCGGACCGCGTGCCTGTCTCGGTCGTCTCCGATATGAAGTTCCTCATAATCGCGGTCAGGGACTTCTTCAAGACCTACGGCGACCATCTCGAACTGCCTTCCAAGCCGCGCGGCGAAGTCCATGCGATCTATCCCGACATGGGCGTCCCGTCGAGGGAGCAGGAGGTCGCCGCCGAAGGGATGCTGGAAGCCTCCATGGCCTACGTATGGGGTGCTCCGGGGACCGGCAAGACGCAGTTCGTCCTCTCGTCTGCGATAAGAGGATGTCTGGATGCGGGCGAGAGGGTGGCGGTGTTCGCGCCCACCAACAGCTCCGTGGAGCAGGTACTGAGGGGGATCCTGGATGCGATACCCGAGAAGGAGCTGGGCGAGGTGATCCGCCTCGGAGTGCCGACGAGGCAGTTCTACAAGGAGCACCCGGGGATGTGCGAGGACAGGCAGGTGCAGAGGCTCATGGACAGGGCTTTGGAGTCCCTTTCGAACCTCGAGGAGCTGCAATACGAGAGGGCCTGCGAATCGATACGCGGGGACATCGACAGGCTCTCGGGATGCGACGCATGGGGTCTGACGGAGAAGGACGGCCTCGATCGCGACTCCGTGGAACGCGTTCAATCGGTCAAGGCCGTCTGCAGGCTCCGCAGGGCTACCGCATCCCTGGCGGATGCGGACGATACCACTCCGAAGGAGTTCTCCTCCGCAGTCGGGAAGGCGCTCTTCGACAGGGAGCGTCCCGCCCTCCATATCGCCGAATACTCGGATATGACGGACGGGGACATCAGGGATGCCATGCAGTCCCTCGAGGAGGAGATCTGCAGGCTGAGGGGATCGACCACCGGCGGACGCATAGCGACCGCGCGCGTGATAGCGGCCACGCCCCAGCAATTCATCGCCCGCTTCAGGCCCAAGGGGTCTGAGGAGGACGGGAGGATGGAGCTCGACGTGGATCGGATATTCCTCGACGAAGCAGGCTATTGCGGACTGATCCAAGCCCTTTCGCTCTTCACCAACGGCGTCCCCGTGGTGATGCTCGGGGACCATATGCAGCTCCCTCCGGTATCGGAGATGGACGACGAGGACCTCAGGAGATGGGCTTCCGGCTGCAGCAGGCTGGAGGAGGCCTTCCTATGGTCCATGCCCGCCCTGTCCTGCGAGAGGGCCCTCACGGCAGGGATACAGGGTCTTAAGGAGGATTATCTCGGCCGTGCCCCTCCGGGATTCGTTCTCACGAGCAGGTTCGATCTCACGAAGACGAGGAGGTTCGGTTCCAATCTCGCAGAGGTCCTGGACCGCTTCGTGTACAGGAACGGTCTCACGGGTGTGAACGGGAGCAGGCTCGACATCATGTGCATCGATGCGGTCTGCGATCACAGGGAGAACCGCGAGAACCGGGCCGAGGCCGAAGGCATACGCGCCTATCTCCGCGATGAATCCCCGGATCCTCGCGACGTGTGCGTCCTCACCCCGTACTCCGTCCAATGCTCCCTTCTGAGGTCCAGGGTTCCGAGGAGGTACAGGGACTGCGTGATGACCGTCCACGGATCGCAGGGGAGAGAGTGGGACACGGTCATCCTGAGCGTCGCCGACAACGGGATCCAATCGAGGGACGTCCCGTACAGGTTCACGAGCTCCGAGACGCAGATCGGTATGAAGGTGATCAACACGGCGGTATCGAGAGTCAAGAAGAGGCTTGTGATAGTCTGCGACAGGGCGTTCTGGTCGCAGAGGGACGGAGAGCTGATAAGGGGATTGATCGAGGTTTGCGAGGGGGATGCGCCCCCTCGCTTGGATCTCACTGCTCGAGGCCGAGGGCTTCGATGATGAGGTCGAGCTGAGCTTTCACGTTCTGCAGATCGGACCTGAGGTCGTAGATCTGGGAACGCAGGGCCCTGCAATCGGCTTCGACGGACTCGAGGCGCTTCTGGTCGGCATCGGAGACGGGGGCGGGCTTCTCCGTCTTCATCTCCTTGGCGGCCTGGACGAGGCTGGTCTTCCTGGTGTTGAGGGAGGACTGCATCATCCTGAGCTTCTGCATCTCCGCTTCATCGCCGTCGATGTCCGCCTTCATCATCCTGATCTCGATGGACATGAGCTCGTCGGCGATGTCCTTGATCTGAGCGGTGATGTCGTCGGGGGTCTCCGTGCGCACCGAGGGTGCGGGAGCGGAGCCGGTGTAGGCGCTGGCGAGGGACTCGGCCTCCTCGGGGGAGTGGACCTCGAATCCGCTGGCGTTGTGGACCGTGGCGTTCATGCTCCTTCCGATATCGGGCAGCTCCATGCCTGCGGCCTTGAACGATTCCTCGATCTCGGCCTTGCGCCCGAGGAATCCCGCTATCTTGTCCTGGAGCTCCGTGACAGTTCTGGCCTTCTCCTGGGCTTCCGCGAGGGCATCCAGCTGCATCCTCATGCGGTGGACCTCGTTGTCGATGAATCTGAGCTCGCGTTCGTATTTGCTTGACGGCATGGTCAGTCCTTCTTCTTTTTCTTCTTCTTGTCCTTCTTCCCATCGCTCTCCGCGATGGATTTCAGGAGGTCGTAGAGGTAATCGTCGTAGAAGATGACCTCGCCGATCTGCTCCAGGGCGAACGGGTCGTCCAGGAGGGCTTTGAGCATCTTCTTCGAACCGAGAGCGGTGGCTCCGATCTCCACGCACATGTCCTGTACGATGCCGTCGCAGTAGTCCGCACGGATGGATTCCGATTCCATCTCGTTCTCGAGATCGTCGGCGCCGAGACCGTCGATGTAGCTCTGATAGTCGTCAGGGGTCGGAACGGGGTCCGAGTCCAGATCGATCCCCTCGGAATACGACGGGTCGTCGGTCATGTCCGCGATGACGGTCCGGTATCCGGCGATGTCCGCTTCCATGTAGGCGATGAGGGCCTCGTTGGCCTTGATCCTCGCCTGATTCTTCAGACGGGGGGCCTTCTTCTTCAGCGCCTCTATCTCGGAAGTCTTCCTGGCGATGGTCTTCTCGATGATGGAGACGGCCTCTTCGAGGGTGTACTCCTCGCCGCACTGCTCGTCGGTCATGCGGGTTGGATGTCCTTCCCGGCTATTTGACTTTAGCCTACGTCGAACACGAAGTCAGCACTACACTGGACCGAGGCCGCTTTCGACCCGATTTCTGATGGATATCGACGCTGATCCGAGTTTTAGAACGATCTCTTGCTCCGAACCGCTCTGAAACGGCACCATTCGACTGGTAT
>LVVU01000082.1:0-917 GCA_006954465.1 Candidatus Methanoprimaticola hominis | reverse complement strand
ACCGAGTACGTGCAGAGCACCAAAGGTGCGAAACAGCACTCGAAGCAGATAACGAGGGAGAAGCTCGGAAGACCTCTGGCCCTGGCCGCGGACAGACGCTCCGGCATATTCCGGTCGCAGGAATACGGCATCGTCGCCTACGATGCGGACACCGATTCGAAGGAGGTCCTGGAGATGGACGACCCTCGTCTCGAAGGGTTCATCGAGGCTGTCAGCCTCGATGTCCACACGGTGTTCGGCGACGGCTTCCTCTTCCTCGGTTATCTGAAAAACCAAGCCTCTGACCGACATCCTGACGGAGGTTTTTCCGGCAAAATCGGATTTCGAACGGTGCATCGCCCATCTGTACCATGCGATCATGAGGAACGGCGCCGGAGACCGCTGCGATCATTTCATGGCCAGGTCCTTCGTCAGGCTGCGGCGCGCCTCCGACCCGGAGTTCGGAAGGTGCTGCTACGTGGATTCCACGCCTCTCCCCAACGATATCGAGGACAACCCGTTCAACGCCTTCGGCTCCCACGGGGATTCCGGCATCCGGTGCAGGCTGGTGCTGGTTGCCGACATCGCTTCGGGCGAACCGGTCTGGTTCACGGTGATCCCCGGCAACGTCCTGGACGTGAACACGCTGAAGAACATCATGAACGATACGGCAAAGCGTGTTCTGATATCCTACAGGAGATGCCTGGAGAAGGCCCATGCCATCGCCGGTGACGGTTCCGTGACCAAAGGTCACGGAAGACCGAGATACAGGAAGGCAGGGAACTGCAGCTCCTACGGCTATCCCTCAAGCGTAGGATTCTCGATATACGAGAATGGAGGGAAGCACTACATCCGTCTCGGCAAGGTGACAGTAAGGAAGGGGCTGAAGAACGAAGGGATCCGCCTGCACGGTCCCGACATCCCCCACGGGACCCCCA
>LVVU01000081.1:3300-10910 GCA_006954465.1 Candidatus Methanoprimaticola hominis | reverse complement strand
CGAAGTCCACCGCGAAATCCAGGTCCTCGTCGGTGTCGATGACGAACTTCAGCTGATCCTTCATCCCCAGCAGCTCGACGTTGCTCCAGATCATCCTGTCGGTCATGCCCGACGAAGGGCACTTGATGTCCATGCTTATCAGGACCAGAGGGTCCTTGGGAACGGCGGACAGGTCCACCGCGCCGTTGGTCTCCAGGTCCACCTGCTTCCCCATCGAGATCAGACGCCCGATCAGTTCGAGCGCATCCTCCTGGAGCATGGGCTCGCCTCCGGTGAAGCAGACGCGGGGGCAGTCTCCGACGGCCTCGACGATCTCGTCGATGGTCATCTCCCTGCCGCCTTCATAGGAGTATCCGGTATCGCACCACCTGCAACGAAGGTTGCACCCGACGGCACGGACGAACACGGTCGGGAGCCCCATCTGGAGCCCCTCGCCCTGTATCGATCTGAAGCACTCACAGATTCTCATCGTGCTCGTACTCGATCTCGTCCCTGTATCCGGCCTCCTTGAAGCCCTTGAGCCTCAGGCGGCACGAATCGCAGTGTCCGCAAGCCTTCTCCCCGCCGTTGTAGCATGACCACGTCAGCTGGAGGGGCGCACCCAGCTTCTTCCCGAGCCTGACGATGTCGGCCTTGGTGCTGTGGAGGATGGGGGTCATGATCCTGATCGGATGGCCCTCAACGCCCGCCTTGGTGCCTTTGGAGAGCATGTTCTCGTAGGCCTCGAAGAACTCGGGGCGGCAATCGGGGTATCCGGAGTAGTCGACGGCGTTGGCCCCGATGTATATGCGGTCCGCATCGATGGACTCGCAGAGCCCGGCGGCGATGCTCAGGAACACGATGTTCCTGGCAGGGACGTACGTGATGGGGATCTGCTCGCTGAGCTCCCCCTCGCGGTCCAGAGGGACGTCGATGTCCTTCCTGGTGAGGGCGGAGCGGTACGAGCTCAGATCGAGGTCGATCACGACATGGTTGACGTTGTAGTGCTTGCAGACGTTCTCGGCGGAGACGAGCTCCTTGGTATGCCTCTGTCCGTACCTGAAGCTGATCGCGGTGACCTCGCATCCGTCGTCCAGGGCCTTGGCGAGAGTGGTGGTGGAATCGAGACCTCCCGAGAGAAGGACCACTGCCTTCGGCATCGCAGCACCTCTGTGTACCATGCGGTCTGCCCGCGCTCCTCGTCGAGTCCGACGGAGACGGAGCGGATGTTGGGCGGGAAGTCGAGATCGGAGACCATCCTGAGGGTCATCATCTTGGCCATCTCCTCCGCCGTGGTGGTGGGGATCTCCAGGAGGGTGACGTCCATCCTGGGGAAGACGTACCTCTTGCCGCAGGACACGGTCTCCACGGACTCCTCGTCCGCAGTGACCTTCACATCCTCGGAGAGGGTGGGGAGCAGGGTCTTGTGGTCCAGCTCCTCGATTATGGCCTTCAGCTCCTTCTTGAGGACCACGAAGTCCATGAGCATGCCGTCCGCGCCGATGTCCCCCTCCAGTCTGAGCCTCACGATGTACGAGTGGCCGTGGAGCCTGGAGCACTTCTCATGCCTCGGTATGAAATGGCATGCGGAATACCTGATTCCCGAATAGCCTCCGTCGATTTCCAATATCATCGCAATCCCTTCGTTAGCTTCCTTGCCAGGGCGATAGAGTCCCTGTAATCGGTTTTGACCCTCGACGTGTCCACGAACACCTTATCGGAGTTCACGACGGGGGCGCCCAGAGCCTAGGCTCCTCCGACGAAGTGGAGGGTCCTGAACATTATGTTGCCCGTGATGCCCTCGGGGGCGATGATTATACCCGCCTCCGCGATGGCATCCTCCACGAGTATCTGGCTGTGGTAGGCGTCGTATCCGGCCTCCTTCAGCCTCCCTGCGACGGCCAGGGCGCTGTCGATGGACCTGTCCACCGCCTCGCACCTGCCCCTGTCCTCGCATCTTCCTCCGGACATGACGGCTATGCGCGGATTCATCCCGACCCTTCCGGCGAATTCGGCCGCCCTGCGGGCGATGTCGAACCTCTGATCATCGGTCCATCCCTCGTCGATGCCCACGGGCGCGAGCATGAACAGCTTGCCGCCGATCGGCTCCAGAAGGACCACGCGCTCGAGCCTCTGCAGTCCCAGTCCGCGTTTGAGTATCGGCAGTAGGACGTCAGACGGCATATCTCCGCGCACGGCCGCATCGATCCTTCCGTTGACGAGGTCCGCGACCATGTGCTCCGGATCGTCGTATACCGTGACACGGCCTCCGGCGGCCTCCGCGCTCGCCTCCACCAGACCTCTGTCGGTGCCACGGCCTATCCCCACGACCGCATCGGGGATCCCGCCGGAGAGCAGTTCCGAGGAATGCTCGATCATTCGATATCCCTCTTCGCATGTCCGACCGAGACCATGTCCTCGCCGGAGAGCCTCCTCTTGACGGGACGGTCGCCCGTCGGCCTTCCGAAGACCATCTGACAGACGAGTCTGAGTCCCTCCGGGACGCCGAAGGCCTCCCCGACCCTGTCATCGATGATGGGGTTGTAGTGCTGGATGTTGGCCGCCAGACCCATGTCGTAGAGCCCGGTCCATACCGCGTACTGCATCATGGCGTCGCCGTGCTCCGCCCAGACCGGGAAGGCGTCCTCGTAGGACGGATGCTTCTCGATGAGCGCCCCCGTTCCGGCATCGTCCTCGTAGAACAGGATGGTGCCTGCGGCGTCCGAGAAGCCCTTCAGCTTCGCCTCGGTCCTGGCGAAGCGCTCCTCGTCATCTACCTTGGCACGGAGGACGTCGGCCACTATGGACCAGAACGCCCTGTGGTCATCCCCTCCGAGTACGATCAGCCTGCATGTCTGCGAATTGTAGGATGACGGCACCGCCGGCGCTATCCTGCGGACGGTTTCGACCACGTCATCGAAGGATACGCCCGCCTCCTCGATCCCGTCGTCGAGGGAATAGGCCGAGTATCTTGCGGCTACGGCATCCAGGAATTCCATGGTCCTGCGTTATCGCTATGTCGTATAAACCCTTGGTCATCGTAGTCGCGCGCGCGTAGGACGGGTTCCCAGCCTCTTATCTACGATGAACGCATGCTACAGAGCATGGAGAAGCCCCTCATCGCGATGGTATCCACGCTCATCGGATTCGTGTTCATGATAGTCGGATTCGCAGGATACGTCCTGTCTCCCAAGGCGGGATACCAGGCGGTCTTCGTCCTCGGGCTTCTGGTGCTGATCGGATGCTACGCCTTCCTCACCCTGCGCAGCAGGAGGTCCTCCGAGGAGCTCGCCTCCATCGAGAAGGACGAGTCCCTCGACGGATACGTCTACTACATGGACGGCATGCCCGAGGAGAACGACGCGACCATCGTCGACCTCACAAGGAGATGAGCATGTCCGCACTCAACGCCGACATCCTGTACCTCCTGTTCAACTCGGCCAACATGCACAGGTGGAACGACCACATGAGGCCCGTCGACCTCACCGAGCTCGACAAGCAGGCCCACAAGGCTGCGATAGCCTGGATAATAGGCAAGTCGGAGGAATCCGCGGGCCGTTCCGTGGACTGGCGCATCGTCATCGAGCACACTCTGTTCTCGTTCATCCAGAGGTCCGTCCTCACCGATCTGAAGCCCCAGGTGTTCCACAGGATCACCGCCGAGCGCAGCGGTCCCGTCAACGAGTTCGTCATGAGCGAGTTCGACAGGCTGGTGCCGGGATCGGACCCAGAGTTCAGGAGTAGACTCCTGGAGTATCTCGAATCCCCCAAGGACTCGGAGGAGGACAGGATCATCAGGGCGGCGCACTACCTCGCTACACGCTGGGAGTTCAACCTGATCTACGACTCCAACAGGTCGCTGTACGGCATCGACCAGACCAGGGACGAGATCAAGTCCCAGATCGACCAGCACAAAGACCTCGCCGGCGTCCAGGAGTTCGAGGTCCACGGCAGCACGTTCAACTTCATCGACCTGATCGGACAGCTCAGGTTCCAGCAGCGCTGGGCCAGGACCCCGCGCATACCGCGCACCACCGTCCTGGGACACTCCCTTCTCGTGGCCGACATGATGTACCTCCACGACCTCGACACCGGTGCATCGGACAAGCAGGTCTACAACGACTTCTACACCGGACTGTTCCACGACCTCCCGGAGGTCCTGACGAAGGACGTCATCACCCCCATCAAGACCAACGTGAACGGCCTGGCGGCCATCCTCGAGGAGTACGAGAGGGACCTGGTCGAGTCCAGGATCATGCCTCTCCTCAGAGAGGAGTGGCGCGAGGAGTTCGCCCTCATGGTGTACGACCCCTTCGCGGACATCGATGTGGACGGGTTCGGAGCCAGGAACGGCTACGACCTCAAGGCGTGCGACCACCTGGCGGCGTACATGGAGGCGTTCATCTCCAGACGCTACGGCATAACATCGAACACCCTCCTCGAGGGGGAGCGCAGCATACGCGACAAGCTCGTGGAGAAGGGTTCCGGGATAAATGCGAAGAACCTCCTGGAGGACTTCGATCGCATGAGGATCTGAAGCCCCCCGGGAGGGGGTTGGAGTTTCAGCTGCGGCGGTCGATGACTTCCTGACCGCGCATGTAGGGCCTGAGGACCTCGGGGATCGTGACGGTTCCATCCTTGTTCTGATAGTTCTCGAGGATGGCGACCATCGTCCTGGGCAGGGCCAGTCCGGACCCGTTGAGGGTGTGGACGAACTCGCTCTTGAGATGGGGCTCGCGCCTGAACTTGATCCTGGCCCTGCGGGCCTGGAAGTCTCCGAAGTTGGAGCAGGAGGATGCCTCGAGGTACGCATCCTTCCCGGGAGCGTAGAGCTCCAGGTCGTAGCACTTGTTGCAGGAGAAGCTCATGTCCCCGGTGCACAGCAAGAGGACCCTGTACGGGAGGTCGAGGGCGTTGATGATGTCCTCGGCGTTCTTCCTCAGCTCCTCCAGCCTGGCGGCGGAGTCCTCGGGCTTCACGAAGTTGACCATCTCGACCTTGTTGAACTCGTGGACCCTGATGATCCCTCTTGTGTCCGCGTGCTTTCCGACCTCCCTCCTGAACGAGGGGAGGTACGCGGTGTAGTAGATGGGGAGGTCCTTGATGTCCAGGATCTCGTCCTGAAGCAGGTTGGTGATGGGCACCTCGGCGGTGGGGTTGAGGAACATGTCGTCCTTCTCGAGGTAGTACATGTCGTCCTTCAGGTTGGGGTACTGGCCGGTTCCGATGACGGCGGCCTTGTTGACGACCACCGGGGGGAACAGCTCGGTGTAGCCCTGGTCCTGGTGGGTGTCGAGGAAGAAGTTGATGAGGGCCCTCTCGAGCCTGGCTCCGTCCCCTTTCAGGCAGTAGAATCCGCTGCCCGCGACCTTGACTCCTCCGTCGAAGTCGATGATCCCAAGATCCTCTGCGATCTCGAAATGCTGTTTGGGTGTGAAATCGAACTCCCTCTTCCTGCCGGCCTCGTAGACGACGACGTTCTCGGTGTCGTCCTTTCCGAGGGGCACATCGGCGGCGGGGATGTTGGGGATGTTGAGAACGCATTCCGAACGGATGCTCTCGAGCTCGGCCATCCTCTCGTCGTTGGCCTTGATCTTGTCGGAGACCTCTCTCATCTCGGCGATCTTCGCATCCTTCTCCTCGCCCTTGGGCATCTTGGAGATCTGGAGCGAGACCTCGTTGCGGGTCTGCCTGAGACGGTTGTTGTCGTCGGTGAGCGACCTCCACTCCCCGTCCGCCTCCAGGAACCTGTCGAGGATCGCCTCGTCCTTGTTCCTGTTCCTAAGCATGGTCCTGATCATGTCAGGCTCTGATCTGATGACGTTCACGTCAAGCATCGTAAAACCTCTGGAATCTCAGAATTTCTTCTGACAGAGCGATGTCCATGTCCTCTTGTCGGTAAGGACCATGACACCTCCGCGGACGTCCACGACCACGCAGCCCGTCGCCTCTTCTATCGCGGCGGCGGATCCTTGGCATCGCCGTCGGAGTTGGAGAGCACCTTTGCCTTGATCAGGCGGTTCTTCTTGAGCTGCGCGGCGATCTCATCGAACAGACCCTGATCCAGTCCGTCCTTGCCCACCCTGACGGTGGGGCTGAGGTCATTGGCGCGCCTCATCAGCTCCTTCTTGGCGTCCTTCTCACTCATGTGATTGCTCCCTGATGTACGGCCTGCGTGCGATCTCGCCGCAGCAGCCGCATGTGGTGCGCACCATGTGTCCGTCCACCCTGACCCGGCAGTTGACGCCGGGAAGGAGCGGCACCAGGCATCCGCCGCAGTACGGGCGGTCCTTCGGCATCGGGACCCGGGTCTTCCCCGAGATCCTGCGGGCGAGGTCCACATAGCGGCGTGCGCGATCCGTGTTGCCGGCGCGAGCCGCATCGCAGGACAGATCCAGAAGTCTGGATATGCGTTCCTCGCCGATCTGCTCGACGAGATTCTGCGAGATGCGCCTCTTCCCCATGGTGCTTCGGACGCGCGATAAGCCCCGCACTATTAATAGGAAAGGGTATGCCCGTCTCAGGGGAACGCGTAGGACTTCAGCAGGTCCCTGATCTCCTTCTCCTCGCCTTCGAATTCATCGTCGGATTCCGCATAGGTCTCCCAGAGGAACATGAGGTACTCGTGGAACGATGCCACCGCCGAATCCCAGGAGGGCTTGGAGACGTCTATACCCAGGTCCTCGTTGGTCAGGACCCAGGCCTTCTTGTCGGCGTTGTATGAAGGGCATGCCTCCACGGGATTGAGCAGGAGCAGGTCCCTCTCGGGGGTGATGATCCTGTGGAACCTCACGGACGGGAACATGTAGCAGGATGTGACCTCCTTTATGCCGCAAGGCTCCCCGTCGTCTCCGAACACCACGTTGCCGACCGCTATGAGCGGACCGAACCCTGGATACGAGAGGATGTCGGAGCGGTCCACGGAATCCGCGAAGGATATCGGCATGGGCTCGCCGCTGCTGATGAGCCAGCGGTTGGAATGCTCGGGGTCGCGGGAGATGACGCCGATGACCGCGCTGGGCATGGCGGAGAGGTCCATGGCCGCCTCCTTCTCCAGGGACTGTCTGGCATTCATCCTGAACTTCCTCATGGCCCCTTCGGAGCCGTATGTCAGGATGTACCCCTCCAGGTGCTTGGCGAGAGCCAGCACATCGGATGCGATCCTCTTGCGACCGGCCGCCTCGATATGGTTGCTGGTCTCCTGAGGGATCGTGGAAGCGAGATTGGCACGGTCGAGCTCGATGCAGAGCTGGGACAGGGCATCCTCCAGAAGGGTGCTGTCGCCGCGGGACCCGGAGACCCCTCCGTATCCCTGCATCTTCAGGGAGAAACGGTCCCTCACGCCGTCGGGCAGCAGTCTCTGGGTCCTCAGCTCCTGACGGACCATGAGCTCTCCGACATCCGTGAGCAGATTCTGGACATCGACCATGATCTGCCCTGCGACTATTATCGGAACCTCCTCGTCCGGATCCACGGCGTTGACGACCTTGAAATTGAACTGCTGCATCGCCCGAGGGGATGGCTCGGAAAACATATAATACGTCGCAAACCCGTGGCAATCGCGGTCCCTGTCCCTTATTTTAAGGAGAAAGGATAGAGACAAGAAGGTCCTTCGGAACGAAACCATTATA
>LVVU01000081.1:887-3220 GCA_006954465.1 Candidatus Methanoprimaticola hominis | reverse complement strand
TGGTTTAAATGGTAAGAAAGCCCGCATCGAGGTACAGACAGATCAAGGGACAGGCGTACACCCGCCGCGAGTACATGGGCGGAGTTCCTGCCAGCAGGGTCAGCCAGTATGTCATGGGCAACCCTCAGGCCGAATTCCCCGTCACGCTCACCCTCAAAGTGAAGAACAGGGTCCAGATCAGGCACACCTCCATCGAGGCGGGCCGTATCGCCGCCAACAAGGTCCTCAACGCCCAGTGCGGAAGCCCCAACTACAACATGGTTGTCAGGGCCTTCCCCCACGTCGTTCTCAGGGAGAACAAGCTGGCTACCGGCGCAGGAGCGGACCGTGTTTCGAGCGGAATGCGCCAGGGATTCGGAAAGACCGTCGGAACCGCTGCCAGGCTCGAGCGCAACCAGGCGATTCTGACCGTCAGCGTCCCCTCCGACAAGGTCGCGGTCGCCAAGGATGCCCTCTGGAGGGCCTCCATGAAGTTCCCGTCCCCCTGTTACATCGACGTCGACAAGGGACACGAGTTCGTCAAGTGAAATCCGGATGTTCGATCTGGAACTTGACAGGGTTGTGAAATGGATCGGCGACGGAGGGTTCTCCTCCGTCGCTGTCCAGCTTCCCGAGGGCCTGAAGATCAGAGCCCCGGAGATTTCTGATTATATTGAGTCGAGAACAGGTGCTTCCGTTCTCATCATCGGACGCCCGTGCTACGGCGCGTGCGACCTCTTCGACTACAAGGGATGGGCCGACGCCATAGTCCATTACGGACACTCCGCCATCCCGTCCATGGGCGACGACCCCAACGTCCTGTACATCGAGGCCCGCTCGGACGTGGAGCTAGACGAGGATAGGATCAAGGCGGTTCTGGAGCCCCCTCCCGGAAGGGTAGGCATCCTTGCCACCATCCAATACATCGACCTCATCCTCGGCATCAGGGGGATCCTGGAATCCATGGGGAGGACGACCGTCGTCGGAACCGGCGACAGACGCATCATGTACCCAGGGCAGGTCCTCGGATGCAACTGCACCGCGGCCGAATCAGTATCCGACAAAGCGGACTGCTTCATCTACATCGGCGAGGGCGATTTCCACCCATTGGCCGCCGCTTTCGGAGCCGGGAAACCGGTCTACGTCCTGAACCCCATGACCTGCGAGCTCAGAGACATGTCGGACGCCAGGGACAGGATGATAAGGCGCAGATTCGGGATCATACAGACCGCTGCGCATGCGGAGAGATTCCTGATCATCATCTGCAGCAAGGTCGGCCAGTGCAGACGCGACACCGCCAAGGAGGCGGAGGACATGATAAAGGCGGCCGGACGCATCTGCATCACAGCCGTCATGGAAGAGGTTACGCCGGACTCACTCGCATCCTATTGCGTGGATGCGTACGTGTGCACGGCATGTCCGCGTATCGCAACGGACGACTCCGCCCGGTACGGCAAGCCCATGCTCACCGTCCCCGAGCTGGAGATCGCCCTCGGTCTGAAGGAATGGACAGGGTATCCATTCGATCAGATCCGCGGTTGATCAGTTCGAAGCCTGGATCAGCCTGTTGACCACGAACTTCTGATCCATCGACGCGAGGAAGGATCCGAGCCTGGGGCCGGCCGTCTTGCCGATGAAGATCTTGTAGAGCGCCTTGAAGGCCCCCTTGGTGCCGATGGGCTGCTGCTTCGCGATGTCGGAGATGACTCCGGAGATCGTATCCGCATCCCAGACGCAGTCGTTCATCCTCTTGACGAGGGCCTGGAAGTAGACCTTCTCGTTCATGGTGATCTCCATGTCCGTCGGGACGGCGGAGAGGATCGAGAACTTGACCATATCGGGGGCGAATCCGTTCAGCCAGTAGCGGACGCAGGAGATCCTCCTCTTGAGCCTGTCAATATCCTCCTGGGTGGCCTTGGACATGTCCTGGGTCCTGGAGAGGATCTCCATGACGCCGTCGAAGTCGTCGGCCATCTGGACGATGTTGACCAGGTGGCGGTAGGAGACCTGCACGGGCAGCTGGGCGGGAACGTGGTTGTGCTGTGCTATGACGTAGGCCCTGACGGAGTTGTCCTCGGACTCGGTCCACTCTCCTCCGAAGTAGAGGCGCTCCATCCTGTCGTATTCGTCAGACATGTCGAGCATCCCCATACCGGAGTCGTAATCGATGGCCCTGGAGGGGTTGACCCTCAGGAACAGATAGTTGAGGACCTCGGGAGGGGTCATGTTGATCGCGTCCAGCCCGGTGACGGGGCATCCGAGGGACTTGTGCATCTGCCCGACGCCCTTCAGCTGAACGAACTCGTAGGGTATGGGATAGGGGGCCTTGCCGTCGAAGATCTCGGTAATGATCC
>LVVU01000081.1:0-818 GCA_006954465.1 Candidatus Methanoprimaticola hominis | reverse complement strand
CTTGGCGGGCCACTCGAGCCTCCAGGTCAGCTTCCCGTCGGCCTTGCGGATATCGGCCTTGCCGTGGTGTCCGCAGATGCAGTCGTACTCGACATAGGGGAACTGGTAGGAATCGAAGATGGGATGGGTGAACCTGCCGCACTTCTCGCAGACGGGGTTGTACGGGGCGTAGTCCTCCTTGGCCTCCTTGCCGGTGACCTCGTGGAGGAGCTGGATGATCTCGTGCCTCTTCAGGAAGGTCTTGTCGATGCACTCGGCGAAGACGCCCTTCTCGTAGAGCTCGTGGGTCCAGATGATCTCGCACTTGACTCCCAGGGAATCGACGGCGTCGAGGAACGGCTGGACAAAGTGGTGCGCGTAGTTCCTGTGCTTGCCGCAGGGGCAGGGGATCCTGCAGATGGGCATGCCGACGTACTTCTCGAACTCTTCGGGGAGGAAATCGTAGCGCTTGCGCAGCGGGTCGAACGAATCGATGAGATAGATCAGACGGACGTCCTTTCCTTTGGCCTCTACGGCGCTGCGGACGGACTCGCCCGTGATTGCTTCCCTAAGACTTCCGACGTGGATGATACCCGTCGGGCTGATACCCGTGGCGATGAGAGGGTGCTCGCAGGTGTTCGCGACCTCCTCGGCAATGACATCTGCCCAGTGCATTGTAATCGCGGAGCCATCGGTACGTTATTCAATAGGTTTTCGGCCGACTCCTTCTTTAAGGAAGTGGTTCTTGAACATATAGGCGAGGATTCAACACATTCGTTTGTCTTCTGACAATTCAACAAGGTTTTCTTTCAATTATCGAGATTCAACGGTGTTAATGC
>LVVU01000080.1 GCA_006954465.1 Candidatus Methanoprimaticola hominis | reverse complement strand
TCCGGATGCGGGCGCATCGTCGCGAAGGACCTGTCCGTGAGGGTGCATGACTGTCCGCATTGCGGACTCGTCATGGATCGGGATCGCAACGCGAGTATCAACATCCTGGCCGCGGGACGCGCGGCTTCGGCCTCGAGCCGTGAACCGCGGGGGTCGCAACCCGACCCTTCGCCCGATAGGTGACACCAACTCGGATGTCACCTAGCTCCACCGATAATCACCACAGGAAGTCTGTTGGGACTGATAGCGGGCGACAACGGGCAGAACGGATCGGATACGTCGAAACGCTCCTTCCCCGTCGGGACCGTGGAACAGATCCAGATGAATCCGATGGATCTGGAGGAATATGCATGGGTCACTGGCAGAAAGGCATTGACGAATTCGATCCGCGAACATTTCAACGACATGTCCGAGATGCCGCTGCATGACTCCGCATTAGAGATGTACCGCGAATATCTCGCTGTCAGCGGGATGCCGGAAGCGGTATCCTCCTATGTGGATACCGGGGATCCCAATATGGTGATGGCTGTTCAAAGAGGACTCAACGACAGTCTCATCGGCGATATATCCAAGCATGCCGGTTCCTCCGATACCGTCATCCGGACGCTCCGTGCATGGAACAGCATGATATCACAGCTGATGAAGGACAATCTGAAGTTCCAATACGGCAAGATCGCCAAGGGCGGACGTTCATCCCAGTACTCCACGTCGGTGGACAGGCTGGTGGCCGCGAGGATTGTGAACCGTGTCGACATGGTCACGGAGCCTACGGCCCCCCTGTCGGGATTCGTGGACGGTTCTTCCTTCAGACTGTTCATGGCGGACACCGGGATGCTGTGCTCCAAGGCCGAGGTCCCTTTCAAGACAGTGGTATCGGGCAGAGCGGGGGACAGATTCAGAGGGGTGATGGCGGAGAACTATGTTGCCCAGTCCCTTTCAGCCAATGGTCTGAACACATATTATTGGAACCCCGACCAGAACACGGAGGTGGACTTCCTGTTCCAGGATGCCGACGGAGAGGTCGTTCCGATAGAGGTCAAATCAGGTGACCGTACGGATTCCAAGAGTCTGAGGAAACTGCGTCAGAGGTACTCGCCCAGATCGTCCATACGGATCTCATCCAAGAACTACGGGTACGAAGAAGGCCTCTACAGCGTGCCCCTGTATGCGGCATTCTGCATAGACGGAAGCTGGGCCGAGAAGGTAGGCAGGGACGATGCGGGGCAGTGAGGCGATGCTCCTCCATCGTTCCGTCATCTGTTCCCGAGTGGTCGAATGCACCTGACTTCGACAGCTGTTCGCAATCGCGTATGCCTGTACGCATTGGGGCGGCTGTCGAAGCCAGGGTTTTCAGGGTTTATGCCTTGTAAATGCCGTAGTCGAGGAAGAAGTGGTCGATGAGTCCATTGTATCCGGGTTCGACCTTCTCGTACAGAGCCTTGTCCTCGTAGATGTTGGGCAGGAACATCTGGAAGAACTCGTCGAAGAGGGTCTTGTAATCGACCTTCTCCTTCGCATCCTTGTAGAGATCGGGATACATGATGTTCTGATAGAACGCCATCTCGATCACGTACATGGGACTGTTGCCGGCCTCCCTCGCCATACCGAGGTAGTAGACGGGTGTCTTCGCTCCGGAGAGCTCCTTCGCGTTGGCGGCTATGGTCTCGGTGAGCATGCGCTGACCGCGGAGTCCGTCGTGCTCGTTGTCGATGATGTACATCGCAGGCTGCTTCTGCCCGTCGATGAGAGTGAGGATCTGCTCCTTGGTGAGATTCTGATAGTTCTTGTTCAGCATCTCGTATCCGTGCTGACCCAGCGCGTACACCCCCGCCCACTCCGCGTGGATGAGGTTCGTGTTGTTCTTCCCGGTGATGGAGATCTTCCCGGTCTCGCTGTAGCTGAAGGAGGATCTCGACATCATTAGGGCGGACTTGTCCTTGTCCTGCATGTTCTTGACAGCGTCCTCCATCAGGGTGACGTACTTGTCGTGCCAGTCGAGGTACTTGTAAGTGGTCTCGAGGTTGCCCTGGAGGAGGAACCCGAACATCACGATGGAGCGGTCGATGTACTCGTTGGGATAATCGACGCCCGAGTTGTCCGAGGTGTTCATGTACATGACATCGATGCCGACGGGGTTGAGCTTCTTGGCGTTCTGCAGGTCGGCATTCGAGTCGCAGTATCCGGGAACGTAGACGTCGAGCTTGTACTTGCTCTTCATCATCTCCTCGTAGTTGGGGGACTCGGTGCTGCCGAGGAGTCCGGCGGCGTTGATGACCTTCTTGTCCACGCAGGACCAGTAGTTCTTGATCGTTTCGTCGGCCAGGACGATCTTGTCGACGATGCCGGCGACTGCTGCGGTGTAGAGCCCGGAGCAGTACGTGGTGGCGATGTTCTTGACGGGCCAGGAGACCTTGGAGATCGTGAAGTAGCTGTCGATGTAATAGACATCGATCTCATCCTTCTGATTCTCGGAAGCCTTGATGATGGCTTTGAGATACTCGATATCACGGGAGTCGACGGCTCCGTCGGCGTTCGCGTCGGCGAGCCTTGTGGATTTTTCCTTTCCGTCGATGATCTTCTGGATGAACTCGACGTCCTTCTCGTCGATCCTGTCATCCTCATTGGCGTTGCCGTACACCCACAGTCTGGAGTCGGTGTTAGGGAAGTCCTTCTCGTCGACGACCTTGCCCACGAGCTTGCCGTTGGCAGGTTCGTCCGAACCTCCGTCCTTGTCCTGCATCATGACCGCAGCGACCGCCGCGATGGCTATGACGACCACCACGATCGCTGCGATCTGCATCTTCTTATCCATTCGATCACCTCATTCCGGTAGAAGAGCGATGTGATAGGTTCCCTCTATCTCCATCACCTTCGCCTTTACTCTGTAAACCGTTTCGATGTTCTCTTCCGTGAGGACATCGGATGCCTTCCCGTCGGCGAAAATGCCGCCGTTGTGCATCAGCACCACACGGTCGGCATAGGCCGCGGTTATGTTGAGATCGTGACAGACCATCAGCACCAGGATCCCCTTCTCCCGTGCGTAGTCCTTGAGGAACCTCATGACGTCCATCTGGTACCTGACGTCGAGATTCGATGTGGGTTCGTCCAGGATCAGGATCTCCGGTTCCTGGACCAGACCGCGGGCGATCAGGACCCTCTGGAGCTGTCCTGCGCTGAGCTCGCGGATGTCCCTGTCCGAGTACTCCTCCAATCCCAGGAGACGGATCGTTTCGTCCACGACCTCGATATCCTTCTCGGAAGTGGTCCATCCCGCTCTGGGATGCCTCCCGATGAGGATCGCCTCCGCGACGCTCATGGAGAAGACGCTTGTGGAGGAATTTGGGACGAAGGCCATGATCCTCGCCAGTTCCGGGAGGCTCAGCGTCTGAACATCCGTGCCGTCGACGAGCACCCTTCCGGACTTTGGCTTGAGCAGCTTGTTGATGCACTTGACCAGGGTCGTCTTCCCGACCCCGTTGGGTCCGAGGATGCAGGTCAGCCCCGAACCGCAGAAATCGATGTTCACATCCTCGAATACGGGCTCGTCCCCGTAGCCGAAGGTGACGTTCTCGAACCTGACGTCGGTCAAGACCACACCTCCCTGCTGTTGCGCATGACGAGATAGAGGAACAGAGGCCCTCCTATGCAGGATGTGATCACACCGACAGGCAGGATGATCGGATCGGCGATGAACCTGGAGACGATATCAGAGACCACAAGGATGAGAGAACCGAACACCCCTGCTGCAGGGATCAGATACTTGTTGTCCGAACCGATGATGGTTCTGAGCATATGGGGCGCCACCAGGCCGATGAAACCGATCACACCGGTGAAACTGACCACGGAGGCTGCGACCAACGCGATGACGATCAGGAAGATCAGCCTCTTCCTGTCGACGTTGATACCCAACGTCTTGGCACTCTCGTCGCCGATCCCCATCACATTCAGCTGGTTCGCGGCGTACATGATGTACAACGAGCCTGCCATGACGACAGGCAGCATCAGCATCAGATTCCCGTAGTCCACACCGTCGATGGATCCGACGGTCCATTGGTATACCGCCGCCATATCCTCCGGGTCGGCGATGAGCATGAATAGCTGCGTCAGCGCGTTGAACATATACATCACGGCGATTCCGCAGAGGACCATCATTGTAGGCGTGGCCTTCCTGAACTTGCTGAGGAACAGGATGACGAAGGAGGGGATGAGCGCGAACACGAAGGCGTTGATGATGACGCCTCCGCCGGCGATCACCTCTATTCCGAGGATCAATGCGATCGCCGCTCCGAAGCTGGCTCCTGATGATATCCCCATGGTGTAAGGGTCTGCGAGCGGATTCTTCAGCATGCTCTGCATCGCCACACCGCATACCGCGAGGGCGAAACCGCAGACGACAGCACTGAGGATCCTGGGCAGACGGAGATTGACCACTATGTGGTCTATCGTCTTATCCGCGGCGGGGTTGCCGACGATCCTGTCCCATATGGCCCCGAACGCCTCAGCGGGCGAGATCGCGTACGAACCCATGACTATGGAGAAGGTAGCGGCGACGATCACCCCGATGATGCCCAGGATGATCACGAGGATCTTCGTCTTGGCGCTCTTACGGAGCGTCTCTCTGAACTTGGAGTTACCCGCTTGACTGCATTCGGGTTTCATCTTTTCATTCCGAGTAACACGAAATTGTATTTAGTATTAATCTCGGAATAAAATATCGAGATTCGTCTGCACAAAATACACGCGAGAGCAAGCCCCGGGAGGATGGAAGACGTTGGATCGGTGCCGGAAAAGGGGCGATCCGAAGGAGAATGAGTTAAGACCCCCTCCTCCCGCGATCGTGGGAGGAAAGGGCGTTTGATCAGAGGTAGGCGCTGAGAAGAACAGCGATGATGAGGAACGCACCCAGCATCAGCATGCCATAGGCTACCACCCATATGGCGGTGAAAGCCCGCTTCAGCTTGACCGGGTCGTCGCGGATCTCCGCGACGCGCTCCTCCATCGACTTCATTCCTCTACAGCTCCCTTCTTCTTCAGGTGCTTGAGACGGGTGGTGTTCTCACGGTCCATCTCTTCGAGACGGAACTTGACGAACCTCTCCGACTCCTTGAGCTCGGGGATGATCTTGAACTCCAGAGCGTTGACACGCCTCTTGGTCTTCTCGATCTCATCGAGCAGCTTCTTCATGGTGGTCTCCACCTCGGCGGCGCGGACAAGCGTGTCGAGAAGCTTCTCGAACGCTGCCGCGGCATCCTCGATGTAGGCGGAGGTCGAGATCACACCGTAGCCCTTGTCGGTCATCTTGGTGTGGATCTGCTCTGCCTCTACCTTCGGGACCATCATTCCCATGATGCTCTTGCTTCCGAGCTTCACCTGCGGGTCTGCCTTCAGGGCGTACGCCGCGCTCTTCACGGCGATCTCTCCCTCGACCGCTCTGGCGATGGTGATCTTCTCCATTGCCGACTCGTAGTCGGAGGAGACGCCCTCGCGCATCTTCCTGGCCTTCTCGAGGACCTCGAAGAACTCGATGATCAGGCCGTCCCTCTTCATCTTGAGGATTTTATAACCTGACTGCGTAAGCTTGATTTTACGCTTAACTTCGAGCAGTTCGGACCGGGTTGGCTTGACCTCTGTAGTTGCCATGTTCACTCACTCTTTCTGTGTGCAGGGTGATACTTTTCAATGTA
>LVVU01000079.1 GCA_006954465.1 Candidatus Methanoprimaticola hominis | reverse complement strand
GGTACTCCTCGAGTCCGAAGAAGTCGGAGAGGTCTTGTATCTTGGCTTCGCGCTCCTTCTTGCCCATCATATGGTACATGGCATGGGCGATCATGTTCTCCCTGATGGTCAGGTCCTTGTCCAGCGAGACCTGCTGCTGGATGACGCCCATCCTCTCCTTCGCCTCTATCGGGTTCTTCCTCAGGTCGAATCCGTCGACCGTTATGGTGCCCGAATCGAAGTTCGTGAGCGTGGCTATGCACCTGACCGTGGTAGTCTTGCCGGCCCCATTCGGGCCCAGGAAGCCGAAGAGCTCCCCATCACGGACCCTGAGGCTGAGATGGTCGACGGCGGTCTTGTCGTCGAATCTCTTGACGAGGTCCTCTATCACGATTATATCGCTCATTTGATCACTGATTGTTGTGGTTAAGGCTCGGATCGCTCCGAGATTGTATCCTTCAGAATCACATGCGGTCTTCCATCGTCATCGACGATTCTCGATGTGACTCCGTAGACATGCGCCAGATTCTCCTCTGTGATGACCTCTTGCGGGGTTCCGATATCGTAGATGGACCCGTCGCACAGCAGGATTATCTCGTCGGAATACTTGGCTGCGATGTTAATGTCATGGCAGATCATTATGATCAGAATGTGCTGTTCCTCTGACAGTTTCTTGAGCATCTTGGCGACATCCAACTGATGTTTTACATCCAGGTTGGAAGTGGGTTCGTCCAAGAGCAGTATCTTCGGTTCTTGTACAAGGCCTCTGGCCAGCATGACCTTCTGGTGCTGTCCTGCCGACAGTTCGTTGAACGGGCGCATGGCCAGGTTCTCGATCCCCAGTTTTTCCAAGACGTCGTACACCATATCCAGGTCGTCGTCCAGCGAACCCCATCTGCTGTAGGGGTGCCTTCCCATGAGGACGGTATCCACCACGCTCAGCGGGAACGTGTCCGTCGCCGAATACGGTACATAGCCGACTATCTTGGCGAGGTCTTTGATAGGGATGTTCGCGACATTCTCCTCATCGATGAATACGGCTCCCTCGGTAGGTTGCAATATCTTGTTGATGCAGTGGATGAGTGTCGATTTCCCTACACCGTTCGGTCCTAATATGGAGATGAAGCCCGGTCCTTTCAGTTCAGCGGTTATGTCGTTGAGTACAGGGGTACTCGAATAAGCGAAGCTGACATCTTCGATTATCAGTTGCATGTGTGTCTCTCGATGTTGTATTGATTGTGTTCGTTGGTCAGAGCCAGGCATTCTTCCTCTGTTTGATCAGGATCCACATGAAGAGCGGACCGCCTACCATGGCGCTGATGACGCCCACAGGCAGACCGTTGGAACCGGATACCTTGGCTACGGTATCCGCCAGAACCATGAATGCGGCACCGAATGCCATCGATGCAGGGATCAGGTATCTGTTATCCGATCCCACGAATATCCTGGCGACATGAGGTCCGACCAGTCCTATGAATCCTATCGTTCCCGTGTAGCTGACGATCGATGCAGTCATCAGCGAAACCAGGACGAGGGTGACGATTCTTATCCGGCGTGCATTCTCGCCGAATGTCTGAGCGCCTCTGTCCCCGGCATACATGACATTCAATTTCCTGTACAGCATCCAGATGCAGATTATCACGGGGATGGAGATGCCGAGCATTATCGGCAGGGATTCCCATTTTATCCTCGAGAACGACCCGACTCTCCAGGAGTATGCATCCGCAAGGTTCTCGGAAGGTGCAGTCACGAGTATCAACTGACAGATCGAACTGAACAGATACATGATCGCAATTCCCAGCAGGATCATGGCCGTAGGCGTCAGTTTCTTGAACTTGGTGACCACGACTATTATCAATGTCGGAATCAGAGACAGGACGAATGCATTGGAGATTATCGCGAGGTCGTCAGAGAATATGGGAATCAGTGTGATTCCGGAGACCATGCTGAGAACCGCGCCCAGGAATGCTCCGGATGATATCCCCATTGTGTATGGCTCTGCAAGAGGATTCCTGAAATTGTTCTGCATCACGACGCCAGCGACCGACAGGGCCGCACCGCTGATTATCGCACCGATCGCTCTAGGGGTACGCACCTCCCAGATGTATCTGTCGGCGGATGGATCAACCGGATTCCCCAGCAGATGATCGAAAAAGGCCTGGATGGATGACACTAGGGAGATGTCGTATACGCCGAACCCCAACGTTATGAAGAACGACACCAGTGCTAACAGGGCAAATGCCAAGATAAACAGGACATTTCTGCGTTTATTCGCCTTATACTCGAGTTTCAAGGGATTGATCATCAGTATATGACCCCTGTACGCTTATTCTGGAAAACGATGAGCAAGAAGAAGATGGGGCTACCGATGATGCTCAGGATTACGCCGACCGGGATGTTCGATATCTGCGATGCCAGATAATCGGATACGATCAGCATGAATGCTCCGGCCGCCATCGAGATCGGAATGACGAATTTGTTGTCAGAACCGATGATCAATCTCACGATGTGAGGGGCGACCAGACCGATGAAACCGAGGATCCCGGTGAATGCCACGATCGTGGCCGTCATGATGGCCATAACGGCAAGGCACAGGGTCCTGAATTTCTTGACATCCAGTCCGAGACTGATGGCATTCCTGTCCCCCAGGGACATGACGTTGAGTTTGTTGGAGACATAGAGTGTGAAGATCATTCCGATGATGCTTATCGTCGCCATGATCTGCAGGGAGCTCCAGGTGATGTCATCCAGGCTCCCTATCTGCCACATATAGGCGCTCTTCAGTGTATCTGCATCGGTGGTCACCATAAGGTATGTCACCATTGAATTGAAGAAGTATGAGATGGCCGTTCCCAGCAGGATCAGCGTGGCTGGTGTCATGCGGATCTTCTCGGACAGCACGATGATGATTATCGCGGGAATCAGAGCCCCGAAGAACGCATTCACCACGATTCCGAGTTCGCTGCTCACAGTGGAGAAAGATACGCCCATTACTATGGCTGACACCGCTCCGAAGCATGCACCTGATGAGATTCCTGTGCTGTACGGGTCCGCGAGCGGGTTGACCATGAGGGATTGCATGAGGACACCGCACGAAGCGAGCGATGCTCCTGCTATGATCGCAGCGATGATGTGAGGCATCGCCGTATTCCAAATGTAACGGTCCGCCCACCAGTACAGGGTCCTTTTCTCATACTCGTTCCCGAGAATGTGGTTCCATATGATCTCGTACGCTTCTTTCAGCGTTATCCCGTTGTAGGCGGACAGTGAGAACAGTCCGACGAAGAGGACGATCCCCAGTATGCAGATGGCGAGAACAATCAGTTTCAGTGTGATGCTACGATGATACTTGCTGACGAGTTCCGTTTTCGTCAGGTTGTTATCATGGTTGTTCATCGACGTCACATCTTATGAAGGGGCCGAAGCCCCAGTTTATCAGGCCTTTGCTTCGTTGTACTTCGCCAAATCGAAGTAAGGCACAATCTGTTCCGTGGTGTAGCCCTTCAGAGGAGTAAGACCCATGTCGATGCATTCCTGAAGGATGCTCTCGGCCCAGCTGTAGCTGAACATGTCCCCATACAGGGCGGCAGCCACGTAGGCCAGCTTTGCGGGTCCGGGGAGCAGGTTGTTGACATAGACGAGCTTGTCCTCGAATCCCTTGTAGTACTCGGCGGAAGAGACTCCGCTGTTGCTGTGCTCCCACGTGCTGACGATCATCTTGTTCACAGCATCGCCATCCTTCTGCCAATCGATCGAACGGTTGTTGATGAGGCAGTCCACGTCGGAGTAGTTGGACAGAGCTTCGACGGAGTCCATCTTCGTCGAATTCTTGGTGTATTTCTTCGCAAAGTCGGAATTGACTTCGCTGTACGGGATCCCGTGGGCAGTCGCAGGTGTGGATGCGAATGTGGAATCGGGTCCGCAGACGTAGATGTACATTGTGAAACACATGTACGTCTTGAGTTTGTCCTTGGCGACATTCTTGATCTTCGAATCGATGTGGGAGACCACCTTGTCGCTCAGCTGTGCGTATTTCTGGCCTATCGGTTCGGTCTTCTCTCCGAACAGGTAGGAAAGGGTGACCACGGTCGCGCCTTCGACCGAGGAATCCGCGGACTCATAGGCCAGCATGGGGATCTCTGCGGCTTCAAGGTCGGAGACCCTGCTGGCTGTTATCTGCGAGATGCCGCTGTAGTCGACGAGGAATGCTCCAATTCCGTTGCTTCCAGAAGCCTTGAGATCGGAATCGAGTTTGGTGAAGTTCGCCCACGATGCAGTAGTGATCTGCCTCTGGCTCCCCTTGAGATCGACTGCTTTGGATGAGACAGATGCCTGTGCATTCTCGTAACTCTTCGTGAAGTAGCCAGCTATATACTCGCCACCTCCCGCATATACGACGGGCATCTCCATGTTCGTTGCGTATGTGACGACATTCCTGAGAGGGTACGTCACCTGGACGGTCTTGTTGTTCCCGTTGACATCGAGGGTTTCAACATAGATGGTCGTCCCTTCCTTGTGGTCAAGCATATTCTGGAGGATCTTCTTGTCCTTATCATCGACCTCTCCGCTGCCGTCGATGTCGGCCAGAGGATAGTCTTTGAGCTCTTTGTCACCCGCGATAATGCTATCGAGGATGGCCATGTCTTCCTGATCGATCTTGTAGTTGCCGTCTGCATTTCCTCTTACCATGAGGGATGCTTTGATCTCGGCGCTTTCTTTGTCGTCATTGTTGGAGACAAGTACGGCGCACGCCGCTACTACAACGATGATCACTGCAGCTATTGCTGCGATCTTAATCACCTAGCTTGTTGATTTTTCCATGGTATCACATGAGCCAGAAACTGTTTGGATGAAGACTGTCGAAGATGGTATAAAAAGTATTGGCTCATACATCCAACTGTATTTACGAGAGTTCCTATCGCGACCGCCGAATGTCGCTGTTCACGTCTGATTTCGTGCGATAGAACCGCCGTCTCACAGGGCGTAGGGGATCATCGAGAAGCTCATGCGCATCTCGGATGAGTGCCGGAATCAGTCAAAGCGCCTTCATCGAGTCATTCCCTGTCCTGGAACTCCTCGATCCTCTCCTCCAATCCCAGGTAGATGTCCTTCATCCTCTCCAGGGTCTCCGGCTTCACATCCCACATGCCCCTGTCGATCGCCTCGAACAGGCGGTCCATCATGTCCATCATCGCATGCGGGTTCTCCTTCTCCATCCATTCCCTGGTGTCGTCGTCGAATAGGTACCTCTCTGTCAGCTTCTCATACACCCAATCGTCGACGATGTCCGACGTGGCATCCCATCCGAAGGTGTACTCCGTGAGGTTGGCGATCTCCGACACCCCGCGGTACCCGTGCCTCTTCAGCCCTTCGATGAACCTCGGATTCAGGACCTTGCTCCTGTAGACGAACTGCAGCTCCTCCTTCGCGTCGCGGACCCTTGTCCTGTCAGGATTCGATCCGTCTCCGACGAAGGACATTGCATCCCTGTTCCCGTAGGCCTTGACGAAGGAGTTCATCCCTCCGAGGTATCCGTACACGTCGTCGATGTCCAGGACGTCGATCTCCCTGTCGGGCATGTTCTTCACGGTGGCCTGGACGTTGGAGAACCTCCTGACGAACTCGTCCTTCATGCATTCGCCCTTGGCGTCGCGCCCGTAGGCGTAGCTGCCCCAGGCGATGTAGATGTCGGCCAGGTCCTGCACGGTCTTCCAGTCGCTCGTCTCGATGGCGTGGTTCACCCCGGGACCGTAGGCCCCCGGAGGGCACCCGAACACCCTGACGGATGCCCTGCGTCTCGCCTCGTCGACGGTCAGGCCCTTCTCCATGCCCTCGACGATGTCCTTCCTGAGGTTCGCGGCCAGGATGTTGTCCTCGTCCGATTCGTCCAATGAGGATACGAGCTTCACCGCGTCGTCTATGAGATCTATCAGATTGGGGAAGGCGTCCCTGAACAGGCCGGTGATCCTCACGGTGACGTCTATCCTCGGCCTTCCGAGCTCCTTCAGAGGGATGGCCCAGGCCCACGACCTGGTTCCCGTTCCTGGACCATACGGGACGCACGCCCATCAGCCACAGGATGTAGGCGACGTCGTCCCCGTTGGTCTTCATGGTGTCCGTAGCCCAGATGATGAATCCGACCTCGGTCGGATCCCCGCCTTTGACATCGGCGTATCTCCCGATCATCTGGTCGGCCATCCGCCTCCCGATCTCCCATGCCGCCTTGGTGGGCACGATGTCGGGGTCGATGCCGTAGTAGTTGCGCCCCATGGGGAGTATGTCCGCATTGCCCCTGGTCGGGGCTCCCGACGGTCCCGGGAGGACGTACCCGCCGTCGCAGGCGTGCATCATGTTCCCCATCTCGTCGGTCATCCTGGCGAGGTTCGGGACCAGGGTGTCGCATATGTACGATACGACGGTGCGGATCGCATCGGAGTCCCCTACGGATCCCGTGATGTCGAGACACTTCTCCCTGTCGTAGCCCGCGGATTGCATATCGTCTATCAGGGAGCAGACGCGCTCGTCGATCCTGTCGAGGACGATGCTGTTGAGCTCCCCGTCCGTCATGCCGGACCTGTCGTTCACGATGGTCTCGAGATCGAATCCCATGGCTTCAGCCACCGACGATCTCAAAGATGGGACCTCTCCGTTGCGGAGCCTGGTCAACGAATACACGGATTCCTTCAGCAGATCCCCCTCGGGAGCCCTTCCTAGGACGTGCAGCCCGTCTCTGATTATGGAATCCTTCAGATCGGTGATGTGGTCGTGGATCCTCCCGAGGTCCTTCTCGAAGTCCTCGACGGAGACGTCGTCGGGGATGCCCATCTCCCCGAGCATCTCCGCCTTCTTCGCGGCCTCCAATATCTCGGAGATCATCGCCGTCCTCTGCTCCCCCTTCGCGCTCGGATTCTTCAGGAACTCCTGCAGGGGGCCGTCCACCGCCTCCAGCTCGTCGTAGGTCCCCGCACGGGCCATGGTCGGGCACATGTGCCCTATGAGCACGGCCTCGGAGCGCCTCTTGCACTGGATCCCCTCCCCGGGGTCGTCGATCACGTACGGATAGATGTTGGGGATGCTGTCCAGGACCAGGTCCGGGAAGCACTTCCCGGACAGCCCGACGCTCCTCCCCGGCAGCCATTCCAAGGTCCCGTGGGTCCCCACGTGTATGACCGCGTTCGTTCTGAAATCATTCCTCAACCATCTGTAGAATGCGAGGTACTGGTGGGGCATGGGGACCACGGGATCGTGGTAGACGGCCTCCATCTGGTCCGCCCAGGATCTGAGCGGCTGGAATCCGATGTAGATGTTCCCGTTCACGATCCCGGGGATGACGAACCTCCCGTCCTGGACGGAGACCTCTCCGGGTACTTTCCCCCAGCTCTCCTCCATGGCCTTCCTGTTGAACTCCGACAGCCTCCCGTACTCGGGGAGGTACTCGTCCATGGATACCATGTCTGCGGCCTTCTCGCGGACCCTCGCCTCCGACGACCATTCCAGGTCGTTGGTGATGTTGTCGAGGATCTCGTCTATGAGCTCCCTCGAGGTCGCCGGCACGTGGTCCACCGTGTATCCGAGGTTGCGGTACCTCTCCAGCATGTCCCTGACGCTCTGGATGGTATCGAGGCCCGCCGCCCCTCCGATCCTCCCGGAATCCGGTCTGGATTGGTACATCAGGATGGCGATCCTCCTGTCTTTCCGAGGGGTGCGTGCGAGCTCCACCCATTTCCTGATGGTCGTCGTCAGGTGGATTATCCTGTCCGGGAGGGGCGTGTACACCTTCGGAGCGCCGCGACCCTGCTCGTTGCTCGCGATGGGCACGGTTATGATCTGACCGTCGACCTCCGGCCAGATGACGTTCATCGTGAAATCCGACTTCGAGAGGCCTTCGGCCTTCTCCTCGTAGTCGGCAAAATGCGATGCGACGGACATGGCCTGGAAGACCGGGACGTCCGTCAGCGTATGGAAGTAGTTCTGCTCGTCGGGGGTGTACACCCCGTCGCAGTCGCGGGAGTTGTTCAGCTGGGAGAACGGAGTGGACAGGATCAGCGCGTCTATCCTCCTTCTGGTCCCGTCCATGAAGTACTTCTTCACGACGGCGACCGAACCCTCCTCCCCGGACGTGCGGGATGCGGCTATGGCGAAGAACACGGGGATGACGTTCATCCCCTGCCTCTCGATCTCGCGGATGAACTCGTCGACATGCCTCAGATTGTCGTAGATCCACAGATTCGAGGTGATCATCAGCCCCACGGTGGGCTTGGACGGGTCCAGGTGCTCCAGATACTGCTCCAGGGTCACATCCCTGGGGAGATCGGGATGACGCCGTCCGACGGATGCTGGACGATCCCCGGCAGCTCCCCCTCGCCCGTGAGCATCCTGTGGAGCCAGAGGACGATCGCCCTGTCGTTCTCGGCGCCCCTGCCCCTCATGTACTCGCGGAGACGCATGTACTCCTGATCGTCCCCTTTGAACAGATCGCGGTAGACCAGCGAGACGTCGAGGTTGCCGGAATATACGGCGATGTAGCCCTTGCACTCCTTCAGCACCCTCTCCCACTGCTCGAAGCGCCTCATCCTGGTGGGATCGGCCATGACCCTGACCATGACGAGGTCCGCCTCCTTCGACCTCAGAACGAGTTCGTGGTACGTCAGAGGGTCCTCGTCGATCTCGCTGTCGTTGGCGCAGAACAGGTCCAGATCCCATCCGTTCTCCCTGCAGACCTCTTCGGCCGGTGCGCGGAAGGTGGATGAATCCACGCTCTGGATGGTGACGTAGACTATTCTAAGGGGCATACTGGATGAATGCTCCAACGGTTATTTCAACATGCAGATGCAGGCTTGCCACCTCATGTCTCCGATGGGTGCAGACCGGTACGTAGATAGGCAGGAAGCGGTCAAAGGAACGTCATCGGGAGATGCCGGTCGGGTAGAACATGCATGTCATGTTCGGAATTAGCAATGTGTTTATGACAACGATAGCATATGTGCTCACATCCCGTTTGGACTGATATCATGGATGATAGCAAACTCGGCAGCGTGACGATCAGAGGTTTTCAAGCTAGGTGACATGCGAGTTGGTACCGTTGGTGCATACGTATTCTGAATCCGTATTACTCTCTAACTTCGTGTAATAAAGACTCTGTAAGA
>LVVU01000078.1 GCA_006954465.1 Candidatus Methanoprimaticola hominis | reverse complement strand
GGCGTCGAAGGTGAACCCGTCGAGCCCGACGATCCTGGGGACCCCGCCGATGACGGTTCCGCGGACGGAGCGGGTCTTGCCCTCGTAGGTGAACTTCATCTCGACGACACTGGCGTAGTCCTTGGCGGTGTCGTTGCTGGTCTCGGCGATCTCGATGCCCTTCTGCTTGGCGACGGGGAGGGCGTTGATGATGTTGGCCGATCCGATGACGTTCTTCAGGTATCCGATGACCGCGTTGACGGTCAGGATCTTGGTCTGCTTGCCGGCGAGTCCGCCGCAGTAGATGACCTCCAGCTTGTTCAGGGGGTGGTTGCCGACGATCTGCTGGACGAGGGAGCCCATCCTCTGGACGAGGGGCATGTAGGGCTCGGTGACGGCATCGAGCTTGCCGCGGGGGGCGTTGATGGCGTTGGAGACGACGTCGTCCTTCAGATACATGGAGACGTGCTCGGCGATCTCGATGGCGACCCTCTCCTGCGCCTCGACAGTGGATGCTCCGAGGTGGGGCGTGGTAACGAGGTTGTCCAGCTCGAGGAGCTTCTTCTCGTTCTCGTCCAGGGGCTCGTTGCACCAGACGTCGAAGGCCGCTCCGGCGATGATCTTCTCCTTCAGGGCGGTGTAGAGGTCGTCCTCGTTGACGATCCCTCCGCGGGCCACGTTGGCGAGCCTCGCGTTGGGCTTCATCATCTTGAACTGCGCCAGGGAGATCATGTTCCTGGTCTCGGGGAGGAGCGGGGTGTGGATCGTCATGAAGTCGGCGGTGGTGATGACCTCCTCCAGGGTGGTGAGCCTGACTCCGAGGGAGTCCGCCACGTCCTTGGGGAGGAACGGGTCGTAGCCGATCATGGTCATGTTGAAGGCCTTCATGCGCTTCGCGACCTCTCCTCCGACACGTCCGACACCGATGATCCCCAGGACCTTGCCGTTGAGCTCGACTCCGGTGTATTTGGACCTCTTCCACTCGCCCCTGTGCATGGACTCGTGGGCGAAGGGGATGTTCCTCGCAAGGGCGAGGAGCATGGCGCAGGAGTGCTCCGCCGCGGACAGGATGTTCGCGGAGGGGGTGTTCATGACGAGGATCCCTTTGTCGGTGGCGTACGGGACGTCGATGTTGTCCACGCCGACTCCGGCGCGTCCGATGACCTTGAGGTTCTTCCCGGCGTCGATGACCTTCTTGGTGGCCTTGGTGCCGGACCTGATGATGAGGCAGTCGTAGTCTCCGATGACGGAGCACAGCTCATCCTCGGACATGCCGGGCTTCTCGTCGACCTGGAATCCGGCATCCTTGAGGATCTTCACCCCGTCCTCGGACAGGGGGTCTGAAATCAATACCTTGGCAACCATTTTCACTCCTCCATAATGGAATCCATAGCGGCCAGCAGCTCCTTCACGCCTGCGGGTGTGACGTCGCCCATGTGGCCGATTCTGAAAGTCTTCTCTTTGACCTCGCCGTAGCCGTTGGAGATCTCGTATCCCTTGGCCTTGAGCTTCTTGTGGAAGTCGTCGAAGTCCAGGTCCCCGCGGTTGAGGACCGATATCCCCTTGGACCTGTATCCGGCCTCGGGGAACACGCCAGCGAGCTTCTTGTCGGCCCAGTCCTCGCAGAGACGGGACATCTCGTCGTGGCGGGCGTAGAGGTTCGTCATGCCCTCCTTGAGCATCTTGTCGAGCTGGTGGTCCAGTCCGTACATGAGGGAGACAGGGGGCGTGGTGAGCGCGTAGTTCACGTCGCTCTGCTTCTTGATCTTGAGCAGATCGGTGTAGAATCCACGGTTCTTGACCGTCTTGGCCTTCTCCAGCATCCTCTCGGAGCAGAGCATGATGGCCAGTCCGGGAGGCAGGGCGAGGGCCTTCTGGGAGCCGAAGATGATCGCATCGGCATCCATGTCCTTGACGCGGAGGTCCTTGGTGTAGGCGGCGGTGACCGCGTCGACGATCTTCAGGGCGTCCGGGTTCTGCTCGGATACGGCCTTGGAGATGGCGACGGAGTCGCTGAAGACACCGGTGGACGACTCATTGGCGCACCAGCAGACCGCCTCGACATCCTTGCCGACCTTGCCCTCGATGTGCTCGGGCTTCATGGCGGCTCCCCACGGGACCTGGACCTTCTCGACGGTCTTGCCGTTGAGTTCTCCGATCTCGATGAGCCTGTTCCCGAAAGATCCGTTCGTGATGCCGAGCATCTTCTCGGAGACCCCGTTCCTGACCGCGCCCTCGTTGAGGACGGTGGCGGAACCGGCGACGAGGAAGACGTCCATGTCGGTGTCCAGGGTCTTCCTGACCTTCTCGACGATGTTCGCATGGAGCTCCTTGTACTCGCCGGAGCGGTGCGTGATCATCGGTTTGGTCATCGACTGGAAGGTGTCGGGCGCCACGTAGACGGGTCCCACGGTGTAAAGCATCCTGCTCAATATAATCCCTCGAAGCCCTGAGAGGCTGATGATGTGTTATCGGAGCCTCCTTATTAAAGATACGCGCGCGTGAGTGGCGATGGACGGATAGAACGGCCGAATAGTGTCTCCTTCCAGACGGAAAAGTAACAAATGGAACAAACAAGGCGTTCGAATCGATTATTCCGAACTCGAATATTCCGGAGAACGTGGAACAGGAGCCGCCGGAGCGGATCAGAAGGAGATGAACCAAGCCCGCCCCTGCATGGGAACAGGGGCGGGACCTGTCGGAACTTTCGGATCAGAGGTTCGCCAGGGTCTTCTTGATCCTGTCGAATCCCTCGCGGATCTGGCCCTCGGAGGTCGCATAGGACACTCTGAAGAAGCCCTCTCCGCCGGGCCCGAATGCGATACCGGGAGTGACGGCGACATGCCCCTCTTTGAGGAGGACCTCGGCCAGCTTGGCCGACGACATGTCCATGCTGTACTTGGGGAAGACGTAGAACGCCCCCTTGGGGACGTTGCACTCGAGCTGGGGGATCTCCGAGATGAGGTCCAGTGCCAGATCGCGCCTCTTCCTGAACTCCGCCACCATGGCGTTCTTGGCATCCTGGGGTCCGCGGATGGCCTCCACGGCGGCCTTCTGCACGAAGGAGACGCAGCAGGAGATCGAATGGGACTGGAGCTTGTTGATGGCCTTGATGTTCTCCTCGGAGGCGACCGCCCATCCGAGCCTCCATCCGGTCATGGCGTAGGTCTTGGAGAGACCGGACACCAGGAGGGTACGGTCGAACATGCCGGGGAACGAGGCGATGGATGTGTGCTTGCCCTCATAGATGATGGCCTCGTAGATCTCGTCGGAGAGGACCATGATGTCGTTGGCGATGGCGATGTCCGCGATCTGCTTCAGGACCTCCCTGGGCATCACGGTGCCTGTGGGGTTGGAGGGGGTGTTGAGGATGATCATCTTCGTCCTCGGGGTCACGGCGGCCTCGATCATCGCGGGGTCCACGACGAACTCGTCCTCGTACTTCGCGGAGACGTAGACGGGGACTCCCCCGGCCAGACAGATGCACGCCTCGTAGGAGACCCAGGTGGGGTCCATGAGGATGACCTCGTCCCCGGGATCGATGTATGCCAGCGCGATCATGAAGATCGCCTGTTTGGTGGGCGTGATAAGAACGTTCGAGGCTTTGCAGGGAACGCCGTCGACCCTGTTCTCCATCTCGGCAACGGCCTCCCTCAGCTCAGGGATGCCTGTGGAGGGTGTGTAATGCGTGAAGCCCGCGTGGAGCGAGTCGCAGCATGCGTCGATGATGTTCTCAGGTGTCGTGAAATCCGGCTCGCCCATGGAGAACGAGACGATGTCCACGCCCTCCGCTTTCATCTGACTGACCAGATTCGATATTGCGATTGTCCCCGAGGCGGGGACCTCCTGGAGCCTCTTCGATACCATTGGCGTTCCTCTTTTGAGAGCACATGGCGGAGGGACAATTAAAGACTCGGGTCGGAAGGCTCCGGTCCGACGCTCCCGCTGCGTAATCGGAAAGAAAGGTAGGGTCCGGCACGCCTGCGGACGCACCGGACGTTGCAGGGGATCAGGACATTATGTCCTTGAGGTGGCCAGCGGGGATCGAATCCCTGATCTCCATGGCGAGCCTCGCCCCGGTGCTCAGACCGGGATAGATGAGGTCCGCGTACGGGGAACCCGAGATGAACGGGTTGGTGCCGGCGACGATCCTCGTGGAGATCTCGAAGACCTTGAACTCCAGCTTGTCGGAGACGACCGTCTCCAGACAGAACGGTCCCCACATGCCGCCGAAGAGCTCGTAGGACTTGTTGACCACGTTCTCGGCCATCTCGAAGGCCCTGGGCAGCAGGGACTCCCTGATGACGCAGGACGTGTTCCCGGTGACCACGAAGGAAGGGTACAGACCGTGCCTCTTGGACTCCTCGATGGATCCGAGCTTGTACATCTCGTCGATGTTGGACTCGTCGCGCCTGTCGATGGACATGAGCTCTAGGGATCCGCCCTGCTCGCACCTGTATCCGTCGGTCTTGTACGGGTCGTAGAAGAAGTGGAGGTAATACCTGGTTCCGAGGCAGTACTCCTGGATCGTGTACGGCTGGCTCTGGTCGATTGACATTTTTAAGTCGGGGTAGTCCATGGCGATGAAGTAGCCCCTCCCGCCCTTGGCCCCATGGTACTTGACCATGACCGGCTCGTTGATCTCCCTGGCGTCGGTGATGAGCTTCGGCATCGGCACGCCTGCGGATGTGATCCACTGCCTCTGCTTGTCCCTGTCGGATTCCCAGCCGAGAACCGCCCTGTTCCCATAGGACGGCACCTCCAGCTCGGCGAACCTGCGGGGGCCCATGTACTCCACGAAGGAGCCGTGGGGGATGATGATGACGTTCCTGTCCAAGAGCTCCCCGGTGCGCTCCTCGAAGTCGTCGAAGTCCTTGTAGCGCATGATCTCGTCGGGCTTGGCGAGAGGGAAGGCGTCATAGTACTTCGTGCTGTGAGTGATGGTCAGTCCGAGGGTCTTGAATCCCATCTTCCTGGCACCGTGGAAAATCTGAAGCGACGAGTGGGAGCAGAGCGTAGCGATCGTAATGTCGCTGGTGTCGTACTCGTCGAGAATCTCGTCGATCTTGCTCTTGGGAACCATATCTGGCAATTGTGTTCCCGTTAATAAATTTCATTGTGGGCTCCATGAGGCTCGAGGCCCATCACACTCTCCCTCCGGGCATGCATATCCTCTGCTTGGGGCTGCGAGGCTTGTCGGGATACAGATACCTCAGCTCGCCAGCCTCGATCATCCGGTTCACGGCATCACGGACGGTCTTGTTTATCCCGCGATACCCCAGCGCCTTGGAGATGTCTGCCATGGACATGCACCCCTTGTACCGGAGAAGTGCCTTCACCCTGTCCTCGATGGTGCCTCCGACCTCCCAGGGGCGCGTGAAATCAGGATGTATGTGAAGAACGGCTTTGAAATAGGAGCGTTCGGAGTCGGTCACCAACTGCAACGGAGGAGAACCGTTGTCCTCCAACGATCTCACGACCTTGGGGATGCCGGTCAACCTCGATTCCGTCAGTTTCAGCTCCTTGAGATACTCCCCCACTCTGGCGTTACGATACGTCCCGACAGAGATGTTGTTGTTGGCTAGATCCTCATCGGATACGCGCGCGCTCGGACCGGGGGAGTTCAGGAACTCCATGGTATCCGATGTTATAGTGACTGTCACAGGCTCGCAGATCTCGTAGCTCTTGTGATAGACCGCGTTCACGAGCAGCTCCCTGACCGCGATCAAAGGATAGTTCTTGATACGCACCGCCTCAATCGAGTCGTCGAGCTTGTATATGCGTTCCTCGAGCTTTCCTTCCAGTATCGCCATCGCGTTCCTGATCTGAGCATCCAATGGGCCCCTTACACGGACCTCGGACATTCCATCGCCGGTTGGGTCCGGCTTTGTCACGATATCGATGTATGCTCCTCTGAAGAACCTATCAGGTTCATCGTTGAAGAACATCAGAGCGATGTTCAACGGGCGGGGACACTCCTTTACACCGCCGAGGATCCTCATGTCCTGCTCTATCGGCACGATCCTCGATGCCGAGAACAGACTGCTCCCTACGCGCGCCAGATATTCGGAGATGAGAGAAGGGTACACATCGGCCAGCGTGGCATCGGGATTATCGCAGATATCGAAAGGGATCTGCCGAGACACCTCGTATAGTCTGCGTTCATCCTCGCGGTCCGCACGGATGGTGCTGGACATCTTCCTGATGTAATATGCCCTCTCCCCTGCCTTCCTCTCTCTGCTATACTTCACAGGACATGAGTAGGGGCGCCTGGTACCCACAGGGCACCATATGATCAGAGTGGCCTTGCCATTGACATCCTCTACATCCACGACAGGGATGTAGCGAGGCTCTATCAGATTGGTCATCCCGACAGCCTCGTTCATCATCTTGTCTATCGAAGACCTGTCCAACCCGACCACCTCGGGTAGTCCCGAACTCTGGTCGACTCCGACGATGATGTATCCTCCGCCCCATCCATCGATATCGTTCGCGAACGCACAGATGGTATGGAGTATCCTCTCTGGATTCCAGCCCCTTTTATATTCTAATCTCGGGCCTTCCACCTTCGTACCGTAGACCAGATCATGTACGTTCACAGGTATCGGCATAGTATCGGGTATGAGAACGCATGGAATGAGATAAACTTATGTTTCAACTTAAGTCCAAACTTAAGTTTGAACTTATGTCTCACAGACCCCGCGCTCCCAACGACCCCACGCCCCGACTCCGAACACCGTTTCCCATCTCGGAGAGCGCAGCACTGCATGCGGTCAAATTGCTCAAATACGACCGTTCCGATGTCCTGAAGTCCCTTCGAGGACAGGTCGATCATATGGACACGAACGAACTAACACCCCATATAGAAGAGATAAAACGGGTGCTCGGAAACAAAATCGACGACGACCAGCTGATGGCGGAACTGAGGAAGTACATCGACGACTACCACGTCGACATCACCGCCGCCAAGCGCGGTATCATAAGGAAATACGGAGGCGCCGACACCGGATTCGCTACCGCGGACACCGTCTCCAAGAAGATCGCGGACCTGAACGGCTCGGAAACCAAGGTGGATGTCCTCGGCAAGATCGTCTATGTCGAGAGCAAGACCATCACCGTCAAAGGCCTCAGCAAGACCATCGTCTCCGGAATCCTCGGCGACGATACGGGAACCGCATCATTCACCGTGTGGGAACCCGGGGCGGTACAACTCGAGAAAGGCTCCACCTACACCTTCAGGAACTGCTACTGCAAGCTCTGGAACGACAGGGTCCAGATCAACATAGGGAACCGCGGAAGGGTCGAGGCCGCCCCCGGAGTGGAGCTCGACGTCCCCAACAGCAGCGCCTCGCTCTCGGCATCCGACGTGAAGATCGGAGACATCAGAGAGGGCATGGGCAACGTCAACGTCGCAGGGAAGATCCTCTCCGTCGAAGCCAGGAAGATCAACAGCAGGGGCGAGGAGAAGGTGGTCTACTCCGGAATCATCGCGGACGATACCGGCAAGATCCAATACTCCGCATGGCACGATTTCGACCTCAAGGAAGGGGAATCCGTCAGCGCGAAGAACTGCTACATCCGCGCATGGAAGGGGATACCCCAGCTCAACATAGGCGACCGCGCGGTCATCGAACGCATCAACGAGAAGTTCGATGTCGATGCCGGAGAGTCCCTCAAGACCGTCGACGAGATCACCAGGATCGGAGGAGGCCTCGACATCACGATCGAAGGAGTGGTCGTGGATGTGAAGAACGGCAGCGGCCTGATCAAGAGATGCCCCCAGTGCAAGCGCTCCATGCTCAACGGCATCTGCACCGTCCATGGAACCGTGGAAGGAGTCCCCGATCTTAGGATGAAGCTCGTCGTGGACGATGGAACAGGCGCCGTCGGTGCCATCCTGAACAGGGCGGATACGGAGAAGATCACAGGGGTCTCGCTCCAGGCGGCCCAGGGACTCGCCTCCGCCAGAGGAGAGGGCGTGGTCGTCAGGGAGCTCATGGGCAAGATCCTGCTCAGGAGGATCCGCATCACCGGGAACGTGATGAGCGACGACTACGGGCCGAGCATGATCGTCAGGTCCGCATCCAACGTCGAGGTGGACATCCCGGCCGAGGCCGAGAAACTCCTTTCCGAAGTGGAGGCGGCGATATGAACGCCAACGGAAAGGCCAACCCCCGCGAGACCGCGTGGAGGGTGTTCGCCAACGAGATCAACACCTCCACTCTGGAGATCAAGGCCACCGAGGAGAAGATGCCCTCATACCTCGTATCCCCCCTGGGTGCGAAGATCAACAGGGTGCTCATCGCCGGTACCATGACCGAGAAGGCCAACAGCGGCACCGATGACGAACCCATGTGGAGGGCGAGGATCCAGGACGTCAACGGGCAGTTCTTCCTGAACGTCGG
>LVVU01000077.1 GCA_006954465.1 Candidatus Methanoprimaticola hominis | reverse complement strand
AGGTCGATCCTCTTCCCCAACGATGCCGCCACCTGCAACGAGTTCACGGCTCTGCGCATGTCGCCCCTGGCGATATCGACGAGTCCGTTCAGCGCATCATCGTCGATGTCCACCTTCTCATCCGCGATTATCCTCGAAAGATAGTCGTGTATCTCCTGGTCGGAGAGGGGCTTGAACTTGAACACGGCGCACCTGGACTGGATGGGGTCGATGATCTTCGACGAGTAGTTGCATGAGAGGATGAACCTGCAGATGCCGGAGTACTTCTCCATGGTGCGCCTCAACGCGGCCTGCGCATCCGATGTCAGAGCATCCGCTTCATCCATGAATATGATCTTGAACTCGGCGCCGCCGATGGGAGAGGTCCTTGCGAACTCCTTGATCTTCCCGCGGACCACGTCTATCCCCCTCTCGTCGGAGGCGTTGAGCTCGATGAAGTTCCCCTGCCAGTTCTCCCCGAACATCCCGCGGGTGAGCGCAAGGGCGCAGGTGGTCTTCCCGGTCCCGGCGGGGCCCGTGAATAGGAGATGGGGCATGCTCTTCGATCTGACGTAGGCCTTCAGCCTGTCGGTCACGTGCTTCTGCCCAGCAACATCGTCGAGCGTCCTCGGCCTGTACTTCTCCGTCCAGATCTCGTTCATGGGAACCGGTCGTTAATATCCCCAAAGGATAATAGGATTGTCGCTCCAGGCATTGTTCAGAACCGGCTGTTGGGTGTTCGATGACGCAACTGCGCTGTCGCATCGTCGGAAATAGGTGTCAACTTACACGGATTTCCGACGCTACTCAAGGGTCCACGAGTCGAACACGATCATTTGACAGTCGGTTCTGGTTATTTGGTTAGAGCAATCTAATCAAAACGGAATGGTTTAATAATTCTAACAGATGCCGCGCGACGATGAGTAAGGAAGGCTACGGGCTGCTGCTCGCCACCATCGCGATCAGCATGTTCCTGGACGGATTGGACGGAACTATCGTCAATGTCGCATTGCCGGATATCGCCACGTCCTTCGGGATAGGCACAGGGGATACATCATGGGTGGTCACCGTCTATTTTCTGATGATGGCCGGACTGATCCTCGTCTTCGGCAGGATCTGCGACAAGGGCGCCATAAAGAAGGTCCTGATCTGCGGGATGGCCGTCTTCACGTTGGGATCGCTGTTCTGCGGCCTGTCGCCCACCTTCCCTCTGCTCCTTGCCAGCCGCGCCTTCCAAGGCATCGGGGCCGCGATGCTCGCCTCGTCGGCGGTGATGCTCGGAGTGAAGTTCCTTCCGAGGGAGCACCTCGGACTGGCGATGTCCCTTGTCGTTCTCGGGACGTCGATCGGAGTCGCTGTGGGACCCACGATGGGTGCGCTCCTGACCGAGTTCATCTCGTGGCATTGGATCTTCTTCATCAACGTCCCGATAGGGGTCATCGCGATCCTGATGGCCAGCAGGGCCGTCCCGAAGGACGGCGGTCTTCAGGAGGGGGACCTGGATGCCGTCGGTTCGATCCTCCTGTTCGCATCCATCATCCTCGGATTGTTCGCCATCGAGAGGGTCCCGTCCGTCGGATTCAACGCCGCCGGCATCGCCGCTCTTGCGGGATGTCTGATTCTCTTCGTCGTGTTCATGATGTACGAGCGGGGGAGGGCCAGCCCGGTGCTGGAGCTCAGGCTGTTCCGCAACAGGGATTTCGACATGGCCGTCGTGGCCTACATGCTGGTGAACATGGCCATCATGGGCATCATCTACCTCGTGCCGTTCTTCCTGAGGAAGATCATGGAGTTCGAGACCCTGGAGAGCGGGCTCTTCCTCTCGCTCCAGGCGGTCTCGATGATAGCCTGCTGCCTGATATCGGGGAGGAAATCCGACAAGCTGGGGGACCGCCCCTTCGCCATCATCGCATGCGCTCTCCTGGTGACGTTCATGCTCCTGCTCTTCCTGTGGAACGAGGATTCCCCGTTGATCGTCATCGCAATCTCCCTTCTCGTCTGCGGAACCGTCTGGGGTGTCGGAGGGGGACCGATGGGCGCCAGGATAGTCGACGCCCTCGACGAGGAGGACAAGGGCTCCGGCTCGTCGATGATCTCCTTCATCATGTACTTCAGCTCCGCGCTCGGTACCGCATTGGTAGCGGGTCTCTTCGGATTCGGTTCCGGAGCCGGTTCCGGCTCCATAGCCGATGTCGGAATGGACGTGTTCATGGACGGATTCGTGTTCTGCGCCGCCGTGTTCGCCGCGATCTCCTTCGCCGCCCTGGTCTTCTCCTACGTCCTCAGGACGGACAGGAGGTCGGAATGAACACCGACGGCGGTAGGAAGCTGGCGAGGCTTCTATCGGTCGGATCGATGATGGAGCTGAGGATCATCAACGGCTCCTGTGCCGGAACCGTGGATACATCGATATCCTACAAGGACGCCCTCTTCCTCGACACGATCTCGGAGATGGAGGGATGCACCCTGTCCAGGCTCGCCGAGGCCGCGTGCGTCACCAAGCCCACCGCAACGGTGAGGGTCAACAGGCTTGTGGACCGCGGCATGGTCCGCAGGATAAGGGACCAGGAGGACGGCCGCAGGGCGTACCTCGAACTGACCGACGATGTACGCGACGTGTACCGCTTCGAGGAGGAGGTCCTCCAGAGGATCGTCTCCTCCCTTGAGGAGGTCCACGGTCCCGAGAGGACGAGGGAGTTCATCGACATGGTCTCGGAGGCCACCGCCCTGATGATGGACATCTCCTCCGACGGCTCCTCCGGCGGGAAGGATATTGAAGGATCGGCGCGGTCGCCCTCCCATGAAGATCTACGAGGCCTACGAGCTGGCGATCAAGCTGGGGATGTCCAAGGACCCCCGTCCCGACGACGAGGTCCGCCGCGTCCTGGACGAGGCCAGGAAGGAGTACGACTCCTCCGACGACTCCGAGAAGGAGCTGTTCGACGCCGAACGCCTCTGGAACCCGTACTTCGACTGCCGCTTCTCATACGGTGCAGACGAGGCCCGCGAAGCCGAGGCGGAGAGGCTGATGTGGGGCATCGACATCGGAACCGGCGAGGTCCTTCTCGCCGATAGGCTGAGGGAGAAGGGGGAGAGGATCGACGCGGTCGTCGCCCATCATCCTCTGGGATCGTCCCGCGTCTTGTTCCCGAAGGTCATGTCCATGCAGGCGGACATGTTCCACAGCGAAGGGGTTCCGATCAACGTCGCCGAAGGCATCATGGGTCCGCGCACGGACGAGGCCCTCAGGAACATCATGGGGGTGAACCACAACCAGGCCGTGGACGCCGCCAGGCTCCTGGGGATCCCTCTCTTCAACGTCCATTCGGCGGCGGACAACATGGTCCAGTCATATCTGACAGGACTGTTCGAGGAGGCCCGCCCCAGGACCCTCGGGGATATCGTCGACGTCCTGATGAAGGAGCCGGAGTACCGCGAGGCCGCGAGGAGCAACGCCCGTCCGAGGATCATGGTCGGGCGCAAGGACTCCAGGTGCGGCAGGATCCTGTGCAAGATGACCGGAGGGACCTCCGGTCCGAAGTCGATGTACGAGGCCCTCTCGAGGGCGGGGGTGGGGACCGTCGTGGGGATGCACTTCCCGGACAGCCACTACGATGCCGCCAAGGAGGCGAACGTGAATCTCGTGGTCAGCGGACACATGCCCTCCGACAGCCTCGGCATCAATCTGATCTGCGACCGCTGGGCCGATCACGGGATCGAGGTCGTTCCGTGCTCGGGATTCATAAGATGCGAGAGGGATTGAGCCGTTACGGGCTTTCACCTGCTTTCCAGTCACCCGTTGGGGTATAGCAGTGTAGGTTGGAATGGGAGAAGGAAGACATCGGATAGAAGAGGCCCGAGGGTGACGAATCATACTTTCGCATCCTCGGGTCGGTTACGGCATTTCGACGCCTGATGGATATCATGGCTGGAAATGCGGACAGTGCTTCTATATCGCATCGATCATGGTCGGCAGATCTGTATCGAGTCCTTTCAGGGAGTTGCAGAACTCCTGGATGGATCCTACATTCTCCAATGCCCTCCGGTATGACTCGGGTTTCTTCCTTCCGTCTATTTCATAACCGGCGGATTTCAGGATTTGGTCGAGATTCGGGTCGTTCATGATGGGGACGATGCGACTGTAGAACGGCGAGTTCTTGAACAGATCCCTGGATCTGAATGATTTGGCACTTAAGCGGTCACCGTCCACATCCATGATCACAAATATTGTGATTTCATCCATCTTCAGATTCTTGGTTGATCTGCCTTTCTTGTAGTCACGGTAATACCTGTTTAGAGATTTCAGGTCCTTGAACGGTCCTTGACACAGGTATTCTTCAGATTCGCGTAAGGATATTGTTTCAGAACCGTTCGCTTTGGAAACCGGGACCACATCTGTACGTAACCAGAGCGATATGAACTTGCATAGTATGATCTCACACTCGCCGTGTTCTACCGCAACGAACAGAGTCATTCGTCCACCTTGCTCATCTCGGCGATTCCAGGAAGTCCGAGGTCGGCGATATAAGGGATTCCCATGAAGTTTCCTTCATAGTACTTGTGACGAATGCTGTTCGCTTTTCTGATCCTCTCTATCGAGGAGACGCAACGGATCTTCTTGAATCCGTCCATGTCCACGCCTATAACATATACGCTGTTGGCATCGAGTTCGTCCATCAGACACGTGTTGTGTGTGGTGGCCACGAGCTGTCCCTTGATATCAGGGATGGTCTGTTCGATGACGCCGGAGATAAGAAGATCATGAACTCCCGTGTCCATCTCGTCGATGAATACGCATCCTCCCTGGACACACGAGATGAGGGCGGACATAAGATGTATCATCTTCCGGGTGCCGGTTGATTCCCAGGATGCGGGGATGTCGCGGATTTTGCCGGATATCCTTTTTTGGAAGAACAACTCATAATCGATGAATTCGCCATTTATCTCCTTCTTGAAGAACGCACCAGTGATGTCGGTATACAATCTGGAGAAGAAGCTGGAGACTATATTTTGGATGATATCCAGGTCCATCCCTCTATCGGATCTGATATGCCCTTTGGGCATATCGATACCGGCCATCACGATAGGGAATGATCTGGTATCCACTATCGTAGAATTGATCTCCTGTATGAAATTCAAGAGATTCTTGTTGACATTTTCATCGATGAATTGGAGATTGCTCTCTCTGAGATCCTCATTCATTATGCATATCAATGAACGTTTGCCCCAATACTGTGCAATCTCGCTCTTGATCTTGTCCCTCAATCTTTTGTCCTTCAGAAGTCCACGGACGAAGAACGGTTCCTCTCCGGACTCCAATCTGAATAGTACACCTCTGCGACTGTTGATCCTGTTCTCCAAGACCTCTTTGATGAGGGTGCCGTCTTTATCGAATTCTATCGAGTATCTGGCATCGGATCCATCGATGAAGAACGTATAAGCGAGTTTCATCGTTTCTTCGGAACCGATCATGTGTAGATCCTTGGCTAGTTGTTTTAAATCATCATCTGGAGGGGATGATGGAAGATTAATCCCGGGATTCTCTTTCAGTTTTCTAAGGGATCCGGAGCATACTTTCAGTAGGAAAACAGCGTTGATCAGATTGCTCTTTCCAGAACCGTTCTCACCATAGATGAATGCATGATTCTTGACTGAACCGTTCTTGCCGCTCAGGTCTAATTCGATCTGACTGAAAGATTGGAAATTCTCCAATTCCATCGAACGCAACATATGGTTGAGAATGCGATTGTTATATTTAATGGATATTAATGACTAAAAAATAGCCAAATATCACATCAATCAACAAACTGGTTAATGGTGACGAAGGTTTCAGTCAGTATGATAACAAAATTGCAATCGTATGTTCTAAGGTAATGTATTTATATCCTCCTCCCCATCCACTTCCCGAAGACGGGGAGGAGTCGGTAATACCCCGATCCGGGTGAAGGGAAAGGGGCAGGCCCCATAAGCCGGGCCAGGCCACGACCTGCCTTACAGCAGGTCGAGTATCCTCAGAAGGATGTCTACGACATCCAGGAGGATAC
>LVVU01000076.1:6217-10013 GCA_006954465.1 Candidatus Methanoprimaticola hominis | reverse complement strand
ATGACAAGGACGGGTTGTGCGTATAATAACAGCTGTCTGTAATGTTTGTAATAGCTATTACTCGGAATCCACCAACTCGCATGTCACCTAGCTTGAAAAGAGAAGGTACCGCGTGCGACCGGATGCGAACCCGATCGCATGCGGATCGTTTTCAGTAATCCTTCGTGAGGATCCTGCTCTGGAGCGGATATCCTCTGAGCACGGTCTTCCGAGCCTTGAAATCGGAATCCTCCACGAAGCTGGCGAGCTTCACGACGGTTCCGCCGCAGGCCTCGACGATGTCGATGATGGCCCTGATGTCCTTCCCGCTTCTGAGGACATCCGCCACGATCACGACCTTGGTGCCGCTCTTGACGATCCCCTCGGGGAATCTGACGGCCTTGGACCCGTGGTGGTTCTCGTATTCGCGGACGATGCCAGAACCTCTTCCCGAACCCGCCACGACGACTCCGCTCCTGGTCTTCTCGGCCACGACGGATGCGAAGAGCGTTCCGGAGGACTCCGATGCGATGACGGTATCGAAGACCTCGCGCTCGAACATCTGATACATGTCGTTGCAGGCCTCTGCGAACAGGACGGGATCGGATGTGACGGGGACGATGTCGATGCTCCTGTGGTGCTCCCCGTCTCCGATGATGACTGCTTCATCTATCATAGCCATGATATCACTCGCAATCGATGGTGAGAGTCGTCGTGAAGGAGGTCTCATCGAATTCGTCGCTGACGGCCTTGCTTTCATCGGTGTACTTCGCGATGACCACATACATCCCGGGCTTGTCGGCGACGAAGCTCACCTTCCCCTCCTCATCGGTCTTCGTCATAAGGAGGTCCTGCCAATCCCTGTTGTAGATCGTGCATTTGATCCCTTTCATGGGCTTCTCCTCGTAGAGGACCCTGACGGTGGCGGTCTTCCCCTGCTCCAGGACCGCCCTCTCGGGCACGATCTCCAGAGCGGCATGCATGACGTTGCCGGGATCGGCTGCGTCCTTGGAGACGATCCTCTTGGCGACCATGTTGAAAGCACCTGAATAGGTGACGTTGTCGTAGTTGCGCTTGGATCCCCTGTGCCATCCCTCCTCGTTGGTGACCCACGTGGAGTTGGAGTCCACGTACATCGTGTATACGTCGGCTCCGGCATCGTTGAATGTGAACCTCCATCCGGAGGGCTTGTTCACGATCTCCCTCTCGGGATTCTCCACACGGCCGTTGTCGTCGTACAGGAGGACGTTTGCGTAATCGGTGGGCATGGGCTTGTCGGGCAGCATCTTGTGGCCGTACAATCCGTACACGGATACCTCGTCCCCGTCCTTCTCGATCTCGTCGAGCCAGATCTCATGGCCGTACGCCATTCTGGAGAAGCTTCTCAGGGTTTCGTCATCGATGATGGTGTCCTTTGTTCCCATGGTTCCCGGTAACACGAATAGATAATTAATATTACTGAAGCCGCATACGGTCGCCAGGAAGACAGCATGAAGACAGGAATCCTCATCCTCGCCCAATCGTCGAAGAACCAAACGGTCGCGGAAGCCGTTGCCGATGAGTTGAAGAAACACGGAAGGAGGAATGTGAGGATAGGATACCATTTCAGTAGTCCACGGTCGGATGATGTTATGGTCGACATGTTCGAATCCGACGGAGTGGACACGTTCTGCATCCTCCCGTTGTGCATGGCCGAAGGGAGGATGACCGTCTGGAAGATGCCGAATCAACTCGGCCTGCCGGACAATTCCGGTTCGTGGAGGATAATAGGCGAACACGACGTCGCCACCCGCTTCGCATGCGCAGTGGGATTCGACGAGAGGCTGGCGGATGCGATCGTCCGGGAACTCGGAGAACCTTCCGAAGGAACGGGCGTCCTCGTCCTTGCAAGGGGATCCTCCCTGTCCATGGCCTCGAAGGTCGCGGATCGGTATGCTTCATACATCCGCGAACATGGATGGAGGACGGCGTACTCGTTCACAGATGCCGGGGAACCGACGGTGGAGGGATCGCTCATCGGGTTGAGCGATTGCAGGAGGATCGTATCGGTTCCTCTGATGATAGGGACGGACCGCGAAGGATATGCTGCGGCCGTCGAGAAGATTGGAGGATCCGGAGCCGAGGTGGTCGAGACCCGCCCCGTCTCCTCCTACCCGGAATTCATCGACAATCTGGATTCCAGGATCCCCGAGGATTGGTGAGCTCAGCAGCCGATGGACTGCTGGATGAGGCCCATCGCCTCTGTGAGCTTGGACAGCGCGACGGATTCGGGATACGCATCCAGGAGGAGCTCCCCGTTCTTGTCCGCCTTGACAACGTCCCTGTCGTAGGGGATGCCGACCGTCTTAGAGATGTCCACGTCGATTCTGTCGGCGGTCTTCACCACATCGGATTCATCGTCGATCTTGTTGACGATCAGGATCGTATCCTTTATCCCGAGATCGTCCGCGAGCTTGCGGACCTGTCTGGACACCTCCGACGCCTTCTCCGTGGGCTCGGAGACGATGACGTTGCAATCGAAGCATGATGCGAGACCTCTTCCGAGGATCTCGGGTCCGGCCTGGGAATCGACGATGGCTATGTCGTAGTTGAAGAACTCCTCCACGTACTCGAGGAGGATCTTCACGGTGGAGATCGCGGAGCAGAGGCAACCGCCTCCTCCGTGCTGAAGAGCCCCCATGATCACCACGCGTATCCCATCGGCGGTGACCACGGAATGCTCGCCGAGGATGTGGTCGCCGACCTCCTCGATGCTGTGCTCCTCCAGCTCGTGGTGGATCTCGGCCTTGTCCTCGGTTATCGTCGCCACGGCATCGTAGGGGATCCCGAAGCTGAGTGCGAGATTCATGCTGGGGTCGGTATCGAAGACTATGACCCTCTTGCCCCTGCGGGACAGCATCAATGCGATATTTGTGAGAGTGGTCGTCTTGCCGACGCCGCCTTTGCCGGTTGCGATGATCTTCTTCATCGGTTCACGGTCCCGTTGGTCTCGAGCAGGAGCTCGGTCATGATCGTATCAACCTTGACGATCCTGGAATCGGGGATCTTCGTGATCTTCCCGGATGTGTCGACAAGAACGATGCAATCCGGCTTCACCGTGGCTTTGATGACGTTGTTCCCTACAACATTCTCGTCGTCGTGACCATCGAGATACACTGTGAATTCGCACATTCTATCCTCTGAGTCGCGTATTACGAATTTCAGATTTAAACATACGCGAGTCGGCTGTTCCTTTCGATGTATAACAACGGACAGCGACGGACCCTATCGTAGGTCTGGGATTCAGGCGGAGAGCCGGAACTGCTCGGTATCCTTCCGTCCCAGGGAGCCTCTGTACTCCATCAGGCTGTCCTTCTTGTAGACCTTCTCGACATCGGTGAGGACATAGACATGAGCGCTGGCGAATCCTGCCAGGGATGGCTCGATGAGCTTGACGCACTTGTGCTTGCCCGGCTCGCGGGTCACGTTCCAGACGGTCACGAAGTCGCCCTTCATCTCCTTGATCAGGACGGTCGTATTCTTCATCCCGGTCTGGAGCTTCGCATCGTTGATCCTGTAGACGTCGCCTATCCTGCAGCGGGTGTGCTTCACAGGCGGCCTGATGTAGCCGAGATCGTCGCGTACAGGACCCTGGTTCTCCACCCTCGACTTGGATTTGGGAACGGTCCCCTCGTCCTTGTGGGATGCGATGAACTCCTTGGCCTTCGCGTCCCCCTGGGTCGCCATCTTGCGAAGGGCCTCCATGGATTCCGGCATCTTCGCGGAACGGATCAGCCACTTACGGGCCTCCTCCGGATCGCTCTGCATCAATGCCAGT
>LVVU01000076.1:0-6035 GCA_006954465.1 Candidatus Methanoprimaticola hominis | reverse complement strand
GGTCGGTGCGGGCAAGAGCCTTCAGCTGCTCGTATGCCTGGTAGCTGCCCTCGTCGATCTCGCGGGTGAGCTTTATGATGCGGAGAGAAACGGCCATGTCTTAGGACCTCTGGGATGAACGGCAATGTCATCCCTCTTATAAGGGTGAAGCCCACGAGATGAGGGATCCCATCGAAGAAAGGGATCCCCGGGTTCATGGCCCTAGACAGGCCAACGGGACGACCCATACCCCGTCGTCCCTACGGTATGCCGTGTTCGTTCCGGTGAGCACCATCAGGAAGCTCGGCTTCTTCGATCTCGGATCGAGCGAATCCACGAGCTTCAACAGATTGCTCGCTCCCGCATCGATCAGCTCCTGCGATCCGAGCTTGATCTCGATGGGAGCCCAATCGCCGTTCCTCAATGTCACGACGGCATCGACCTCCAATCCGCTCGAATCCCGATAGTGCTTCACCTTCCCCTTCAGCCTGTCTGCATATATCCTCAAGTCGCGGACGCAGAGATTCTCGAACAGGAACCCGAACAGGTTCAGATCCCTTATCAGGCCGTCCGTTCCGATATCCAGAGAGGCGCAGGCTATGGATGGATCCACGAAATAGCGCGTGTTTGATGTCCTTATGGCAGTCTTTGATCTGAGATTCGGATTCCAGGCCTCGGATTCCTCGATCACATAGAGCCTCTTCAGCGCCTTCACATATGAGGCTATGGTATCCTGATCCAGCGATTCGCTGTCATTAGCTATCATGTCATCGCGGATGGTGCTGTTGTTGGCCTGCGTCGAACAGTTCCGGGAATACGACCGCAGAAGCAACCTCACTCTATCGGGGTCGCGCTTGACATCGTCTTCTTGAGACATATCAGAATCGATGATGCCTTCCACATAGCCGACAGCCTGCTCCAAAGCTACATCTTCATCGAGCCCGATGGATTTCGGCCATCCCCCTCTGGCTGTATAAAAAGCATAATCCCTTAGGGTGGTATCGCAACGACCAGGGGCGCCGCCGCCTCCGAACAGTGACTCCAATGATACGATTCCATTGCTCTCGCCTGATTCGAAAAGCGACATCGGACGCATCATCAGAGATACTATCCTTCCTGTTCCGCTGTGTTTGTCCACATCCTCGACTTCGTCAGGCTGCTTGGATCCGGTCAACAGGAACAGTCCGAATTCGTCGCGCCTATCGACCTCCGTCCTTATCTGATTCCATATGAACGGTATGACCTGCCATTCGTCAATCAATACCGGTGCTTCCCCCTTGAGGAACTCGGCAGGACTCATCTTGGCCAATGCGATGTTCTGTTCCTTGCTCCCTTCATCCTGCATCCTTATGACGGTGCGAGCGAACTGTTCGGCAGTGGTGGATTTGCCACACCATTTCGGACCCTTTATCCAGACTGCACCTGAGCTCCTTAATTTGAACCTTAGAGTATCATCAACGAGTCTGGGAATGTACCTCTTCATCCTCTCAATCCTGATATCCATAACCGTTCGGTAGTTTATGAATGATTTGTTCGGCAGTTTGTGAAAGGTTTGTTCGGTAGTTTGTGAATAGACGAGATAGCGACTCCCGACCTCGCCTTCATGATGGTATCCCTCCATGGAGACGCCTCATCCCGGTACTTCGTCCCGGAACGAAGAGCGGATACGCCAATCCTTATAACCGAAGCGCACTCGGAACATCATGAGCGATTTCAACAAGCTCTGCAAGCTGTTCGAACAGATGGACCCCTACACCTACAGCGACATCATGGTCGAGAAATCCGTAGGGATCATCAAAGGCCTCGCCGACATCACCGATGACGGCGTTGCAGGAGTATCGATCTACGCCGACTTCATCCTATGCGCAGTAGCCGCGGACGGGAAGCTGAAGGAAGACGAGTTCCTGCTCCTGAAGCCCGTCCTCGACCTCATCCTCGAAAGGGATGTCACATACGAGGATGCCGAGAAGATCTTCTTCATGGCCGGTTTCGACAAACCCAAGGATTACAAGCGGACGATGGACCGCATGGTGGACGTCATAGGCCTCGTCTCCCCCGAACTCAAGGACGATATCGTCCTCGTGTGCCTGATGGTGTGCGCCGTCGACGGGAAGGTGTCCGCGAAAGAGAAGAAGTGGATCAAGCAGCTCATCGAGTGAGCCGCCCGATCCGGATAAACGGTTTACTCCCACTCCGTCACGCCTGTCTGGTCGGACAGGCATGACGGGTGGAACACGGGATCGTCGATCCCTTCCGATTTCTGCCTGCGATAGTCCCTGTAGGCCTCTATGGCGAGACCGCCGAGCTTGAACATCACGAGACAGTTGATGAATCCGCAGATCGCCAGCATGATGTCCACGATGGCGAACAGTCCGTCCGACGAGAAGAAGGAGGACAGGAAGACGACTGCGAGCAGGAACACGCTCATCGCGACCCTGGCCTTGCGCTTCCCGGTGATGAGCATCAGGTTGTTCTCACCGATGACGTAATCCGACATCAGGCTCGTGAGAGCGAAGATGAACAGGAACAGCGCCACCATGTAGACGGATACGGAGCCCATGGTGGATTCCATGATGGCCTGGAGGAGGTTGACGGATTCCAGATCCATTCCGACGATCTCGTCGATGTTCCCGAAGGAGAGGATGACGAGCGCGGTGAGGGTGCTGACGACGGTGTCGATGACGACACCGAGCGCCTGGGAGTACCCCTGCCTGACAGGATGGGCGACATCGGCCATGGAGGAGATGTTGGTGATGGTTCCGACTCCGGCCTCGTTCGAGAGGACTCCGCGCTTCATTCCGATGATGAGCATCGCACCGATGCCTCCGCCGATTGCGGACGGAACGGAGAACGCATAGGAGAAGATCATCCCGAAGGCATTCAGAACGCCTCCGTTGCTGAGAGCGATGGAGATCACGCAGACGAAGAACCAGAGGACGGCCATGGCAGGAACGATCTTGGCCGAGAGGTCGGCGACGCGCTCCAGCCCTCCGATGATGATGAATGCTGTGAAAAGAGTGAGAAGAGTGGCGATGACCAGCGAGTTGTGGTCGAAGACGAAGGCTCCGCAGAGGGCCTCGGACATGCTGCACACCTCCATGGAGACGAATCCGAGGATGTACATCAGAAGCATGATGAAGGCCACGACGAGAGACAGCCTCTTCATCCCCAGTCCCTTGGAGATGTTGTAGGCGGGCCCTCCGTGGAGCTTGCCGTCGGCACCGCGGGACTTGAAGATCTGACCGACGGTGGTCTCCAGGAAGCTGGTGGCGGTCCCCAGGAATGCGAAGATCCACATCCAGAAGATGGCTCCGGGGCCTCCGACGAGGATTGCCAGAACGGGACCGGTGATATTGCCAACTCCTATGCGGTTCCCCATGGACATGCAGAAAACATGGAACGAGGAGAGCTTCCCCTCCCCGCGCTCCCTGCGCAAGAATGTGGATATCCACATCTCCTTCAGATCCCTGATCTGAATCCCTTTCAGTCTTATCGTGCTGTAAATCCCCAGGAGCACGATCAGCACTAACGGAACGTACCACAGGGTATCGGCGAAATATTCGAGTGTTTCAATGATGGTCACGAAATCGACCGTCGTACATCGAACCTCTATATACGCGAATCGTACACTGATAGTCTATGTGTCTCGTATGAGACAATCGAAGCTGGTGTTTGCATGTCCGAATCCATGCGAACACGGCGTTGAGACCGGCATCGGAGAGGGAATCCAGGGGCACACCATGCCGTGCCGATGCCAGCGTTTATTATGCGAACGTCCATTCAGCGACGATATCAATGACTTCTGCAAACGTCAGGGTTGGGCTCCTCGGAGCCTGCGGAAGGATGGGCAACCTCCTCATCCGCCGTATTCTGGCCACCGAGGGCATGGAGCTCTCCGCGGCATTCGATCTCGTCAACATCGGCAAGGACATCGGAGAGGCCATCGGCGTCGGACCCCTGGGAGTCCCCGTCTCCGACTCCAAGGACCTGGCGAAGGTCCTCAAAGAGAGCAGGACGGACGTCCTCATCGACTTCACCATCGCCGCCGCCACCGCTGTCAATGCACCTGCCGCAACCGCGGCCGGCGTGAACCTCATCATCGGAACCACCGGACTCTCAGCGGAACAGAAGACCGGGATCACCAAGGCCGTGGCGGACAACAACGTCGCCGCCGTCATCTCCTCCAACTACTCCATCGGAGTAGGAGTGTTCTTCAAGCTCATCAAGCAGGCCGCCGAGTACCTCGGCGACGACTACGATGTGGAGATCATCGAGGCCCACCACAACCAGAAGAAGGACGCCCCCAGCGGAACCGCCCAGACCGCGGCGGAGATCATCAGCGAGGCCATGGGCGGCAAGGACATCATCTACGGCCGCGAAGGTATCTGCCCCCGCGGGAAGGAGATCTGCATCCACGCCGTCAGGGGCGGCGACATCGTCGGAGACCACACCGTCATGTTCATCGGCAACTCCGAGCGCATCGAGATCCGCCATCAGGCCCACTCCAGGGAGATCTTCGTCGGCGGAGCCGTCATGGCCGCCCAGTGGGTGGTCAAGCAGAAGAAGGGCGTCGTCTACGACATGTCCGACGTCCTGAACTGATAAAACTCCAACAATCCCGGGGAGATCCCCCGGGTCCTTATCCCGCACCGCGATCGCACCATCCGCTCCGGGAACGGACGCCGTTCTGGTTTAACGGTGTTAATTTCTGGAATTCCATTATATCCTCCAATCAGATTCATCATACCATGGCGGATAAAGAGTACAGCTCGGACTTCAAGATAATCCAGCGTTACGGCGGAGGGGTCTGCGTGGTAACAAACAAGCTGAGCCTCTCTATCCTCACTCTTCTGATCTCCAGAGACATGAACCTCACAGAGCTCTCCACGGGTCTCGGTGTGTCGAAGACTACCGTCCAGGCCAACCTCTGCAGGCTCGAGGAGGACGGGATCATAGCCTCCTACCCCGACGAGAACGACAACCGCTCCATCAGGTACTGCTCCACCTTCATCCCCGTATTCTCCTCAGGAAGGCTGAAGGAGTGGGAGAACGCCGACTACTCCAAGGTGGTACGCGACCTCTACACCGAGGACGCCCACGTGGAGAGGGATTCCCTGATGTTCTACGCCTGCAAGCTCAACGACCACAACATCCGCTGGAACCCGTTCATGATATCCGTAGGGACCACGATCGGATCAGAGCTGATGAGCAGAGGGGCCGACCTGGAGGACCTGGAGAAGCTGATGTCGGAGACGTATAGCGTCGAGGTCTCTGAGCTCTCCATGGAGGAAGGGCTGCACATGAGGCTGCGCTCCAAGGACTTCTACAACATGGAGCTGGTCTATCTGGGATACGCCGTCCTCGGCAGTCTGCTCCATATCCTCTTCAAGCAGAAGAAGGTCAAATACAGCATGGAGCCCCGCATCACCTTCGTGAACGACTACGAGTACGTCTTCGAATCCGATTTCACCGGCTCCTGCTTCGGCGGGGTGGGGATCCCGGATGCGAAATTCAGGGGCGACAAGTATCACGAGCTGAAGGACCGCTTCGCCATATACCAACCGAGGCACGGGGATTCCATCCTGGTGAAGAACGCGGTCATGCTGGATATCATGGACTGCGTCTCTAAGGAGCCGAAGACTGTCAACGACATCTCCACGGAGCTGGGGATGAAGCCGGTGACGGTCAACGCGTCGATCAACAAGATGCTCATGCTGGAATTCATGGAGGCCGCCGACAGGAGCGGGATCCGCAACCTGAGATACGGCATCATAGCCGAGAAGATCCTGGAAGGCGATGCGAGGAAGGCACGCACCCTGCCCGGGAACCTCCGTTCGTTCATCTGCCGCTTCCTGGACGGGGAGGTCAAGCTGTTCGAAGCGGTCTACGACATCCATTACCTCATCGTAACCAACGCCGGCATCAGGTACGATTCCATCCTGCGCGGCGTCGGAAGGGACGTCGCCCTCGAGGTCGTGAAGCAGAACCCGGGGATGACGGCGATGGAGTTCCTCACCCTGGCACCGAGGCTGTACAAGGGCGGGCAGGAGCACACC
>LVVU01000075.1:6082-7337 GCA_006954465.1 Candidatus Methanoprimaticola hominis | reverse complement strand
GCAGTGAAATGGCATCCCTCAAGACCGCCGACATCAGGAACATGAGCGTCGAGGAGCGCAATCAGAAGCTGAAAGAGCTCCGCGACGAGCTGATGCACGAGAGGGGAGTCTCCGCCATGGGCGGAGCCCCCTCATCCCCCGGCGCCATCCGCGCCCTCAGGTTGAACATCGCAAGGATCCTCACCGTCCAGAAGGAGGAGGAAAAGATCTGATGGCTGAAATCTGCCCAGTATGTGGATTGCCCAAGGAACTGTGCATGTGCGAGGAGATCGCACGTGAGCAGCAGACCGTTAGAATCTCAATCGACAGCCGCAGATACGGCAAGACCGTCACCGTGATCGACGGTATCGACGAGAACGACATCGATATCAACGATCTCGCGAAGAAGCTGAAGAACAGATGCGCCGCCGGCGGAACCTGCAAAGACGGGCGCATAGAGCTCCAGGGGGATCACAAGAAGAAAGTGAAAGCCGTCCTGGAGGAAATGGGATTCCGTACAGAGGTCAGATGAGAGACAACCACTTCGTGAGAACCGAGCTCATTGGATTGGACGTGGAAGTGCTGTCAGAGCCATACTCCGGCATAGCCGGCAAGGTGGTCGACGAGACGAAGAACACGTTCACCATCGAATCGGCCGGAACTGAGAGAATGGTACCCAAACCACGCAATGAGTTCAGGTTCAGTCACGAGGGCAGGACGTTCGTCATCAGAGGTTCAGAGATAACCCACCGACCAGAGGACAGAATCAAGAAGGTTAGGTGAAGATATGACAGCAGATATCAGGAACATCGGCATCGAGGTCGCCGCACCCATGGGAGAGTGCGATGACCCCAACTGCCCCTTCCACGGGACGCTCCCCGTGAGGGGCCAGATCATCGACGGTGTCGTCGCCACGGTCAAGATGAACAAGACCGTCGTCGTCGAGCGCCAGTACATGAAGTACGTGCAGAAGTACGAGAGGTACGAGAAGAGGAGCGGAAGGTACTCCGCGCACTGCCCCGCCTGCCTCGGCGTCAAAGCCGGGGACAAGGTCAGGATCGCCGAGTGCCGCCCCATCTCCAAGACCGTCGCGTACGTCGTAGTCGAGAAGGTGGAGTGAATGAAGGGAATTGCCGGAAACCAGACCAGGGGCCTCCAGAACGGCTCCAGGCTCGCGGTCATCGACAACACGGGAGCGAAGGAGATCGAGATCATCACCGTTCCCGGATACCACGGCGTCGCCAGGAGGGTCCCCTCCGCAGGCGTCGGGGACCTC
>LVVU01000075.1:0-6039 GCA_006954465.1 Candidatus Methanoprimaticola hominis | reverse complement strand
CAGATCGTCTTCGCAGTCATCGTCCGCCAGAGGCGCCCCATGAGGAGGCCCGACGGAACGATCGTCTACTTCGAGGACAACGCCGCCGTCATCACGACCGAGACCGGAGAGACCAAAGGGACCGACATCAAGGGCCCCGTCGCGAGGGAGGCCGCTGAGAGGTGGCCCCGTGTTTCCGCGACAGCAAGCATCATTGTGTGAGGTGTGAGGAATGGCAAGCAGCAAAGCAAGGGTTCAGAGGAAGAACCAGGCCAACGCAACCGCGCACGTCAAGAGGAAGATGCTCTCCGCCCACCTGAGCGCCGAGCTCCGCGCCAAGTACGGAGTCCGCAGTGCCAGGGTCTGCAAGGGCGACACCGTCATCGTCGTCCGCGGGAACGAGGACATCAGAAACATCGAGGGCAAGGTCCTGAACGTGTATACCAAGACCGGCCGTGTGGCCATCGACGGAATCACGATCAACCAGGCCGACGGCACCGCCGCCGAGCGCCCCATCCACGCATCCAACCTCGTGATCACCAAGCTGAACACCGAGGATGCCTGGAGGATGGACGCCCTGTCCAAGAAATCCAAGGAGGCTAGCCAATGAGCGACCATATGAAGAGGCTCGCGGCGCCCAGGACTTGGCCCCTCAAGAGGAAGGCCAACGTCTTCATCGCCAAGCAGAGCGCAGGAGCGCACCCCGTGGAGGGTTCCATGGCCGCCGTCACCGTCCTGAGGGACATGGTCGGCGTCTGCGACACCGCCAGGGAGGCCAAGAGGATCATCGGGAACAGGGAGTTCTTCGTCGACGGAAAGGCCGTCAAGAACCCCAAGATGCCCGTCGGATTCATGGACGTCATCACCGTCCCCAAGATGGGCCTCGCGTACCGCATGCTCATCACCGACAAGGGAAAGCTCGCCCTCGTCCCCATCGACGCCGATGAGGCCGCGTGGGAGCTGTGCAAGATCGAGGACAAGACCGTCGTCAAGGGCGGCAAGTTCCAGCTCAACCTCAGCGGCGGCAGGAACGTCCTCCTCGACAAGAACGACTACAAGTGCGGAGACACCCTGAAGATCGCATTCGAGGGACAGAAGGTCCTCGAGCACTTCCCCATGGGCGAGAACGCCGTCGTCCTCATCAAAGAGGGATCCCACGCCGGATCCATCAAGACCGTGAAGGCCGTCGACGTCGTCAAGGGACCCGCAGCCAACCTCGTCATGTTCACCGATGGGACCGAGACCGTCGCAGACAACTGCTTCGTCATCGGTGCCAGCGCACCCGTGATCAAGCTCCCGGAGGCTTCCGAATGAGCGATGTCATGAGGCAGGTCGGTGTTGACAAGGTCGTCATCAACATCGGTGTCGGCGAGGCCGGCGAGAGGCTCGTCAAGGCGGAGAAGGTCCTCGAGATGGTCACCGGGCAGAAGCCCGTCGAGACGATCTCCAAGACCGTCAACAGGGACCTCGGAATCAGGGTGGGCATGCCCCTCGGATGCAAGGTCACCCTCCGCGGAGAGGCCGCCGAGGAGTTCGTCAGGAAGGCCCTCTCCATCAGGGAGATGCGCGTTCCCGAGTACTCCTTCGACAAGGAGGGCAACATGTCCTTCGGTATCTCCGACTACACCGACTTCGAGGGGATGAAATACGACCCCGAGATCGGAATCTTCGGAATGGATATCAGCGTCGTCCTGAAGAGGCCCGGAAAGAGGGTCGCCCTCAGGCCCCTCCTCAGGAGGAGGATCCCGAAGAGCCACCGCGTTGACCGCGCAGAGGCCATCCAGTTCATGAAAGACAAGTTTGAGGTCCAGGTGGTCGAATGAAGCCCAAGAAGCAGTTCGGAAGATCCGTCGGCTGCACCCGCTGCGGACGCAGGAGGGGAATCATCAGGAAGTATGGCATGCACCTTTGCCGCCAGTGCTTCAGGGACATGGCCCCCGAGCTGGGATTCAAGAAGTATTCGTGAGGTGTTCCAGATGCAGAGCGATCCACTCAACGACGCAATGTGCGTCATCAAAAACGCTGCACTCAACGGAAAGTCCGAGTGCATGATACAGCCCTCGTCAAAGCTGATCGGTCGCGTACTCAAGGTCATGCAGGACCGCGGATACGTCACCCAGTTCGAGTACATCGAGGATGGCAAGGCCGGAAAGTTCCGTGTCATGCTCGATGGAGCCATAAACAACTGCGGCGTGATCAAGCCCAGGTACTCCGTCAAACTGACGGACGTCGAGAGGTTCGAGGCCAGGTTCCTGCCTGCCCAGGACTTCGGACTCCTGATCATGTCAACAACCGCTGGAGTTATCACCCAGGACCGCGCCAAAGAGCTCGGTATCGGGGGAAAGCTTCTCGCTTACGTGTACTGAGGAATAAGAATGACAATCGCAGGGAAAATCGAAAGCACCATCGCTATACCCGGCGGCGTGACGGTCAACCTGGACGGAAACGTCCTGACCGTCAAGGGCCCCAAGGGAGAACTTAGCAGAAACTTCGCGCACCCTGGAATCGACATGGCCGTCACCGCCGAGGAAGTCAGCGTCAGCTGCGAGTACCCGAGGATCAAGGACAAGGCCATGGTCGGAACCTATGTCGCGCATGTCAGGAACATGATCCACGGCGTGACCGAGGGTTACACCTACCACCTCAAGATCGTATTCTCCCACTTCCCCATGAAAGTGGCCGTGAAGGGAGACCGCGTCGAGATCGACAACTACATGGGAGGCCACGCCCCCCGCTTCGCGAACATCGTCAAGGGCTGCACCGTCAAGATCAGCGGCCAGGACGTCACCGTGGAGGGCATCGACATCGAGGCCTGCGGACAGACCGCAGCCAACCTCGAGAAGGCCACATCCAGGCTCGGTTTCGACAAGAGAACGTTCCAGGACGGAATCTACATCGTCCAGAAGTCCCACAAGGTGAAAGAATGACAGTCAAGAACCTCACCGACCTGAAGGGTCTCGCCGACAAGAACGTCGATGAGCTCAAGGGCATCGGCATCAACAACGTGGCCGAGCTCAAGGAGGCCCTGAACGATGACGAGAAGCTCAAGACCGTCATCAAGACCTGCTCCGGCGTCGGACCGAAGACGGTCAACGCATGGAAGGTTGCTCTCGAGGGAGCCGACGAGGCACCCAAGGCCGAGGAGAAGACCGAGGTCGTCGAGACCACCGAGGGCGCATACGTCGTCAAGCTCAAGCCCGAGCTCAGCGACTGCACCGCGGACGCACTCGCCAAGAGGGCCATGATCTCCGGAAGGAGGCCCGCCTTCAAGAGGCAGGAGTGGTTCAGATACTCCAAGCTCGGCGAGAACTGGAGGAAGCCCAAGGGAATCCATTCGAAGATGAAGAGGGGCCTCAAGAGGCGCCCGCCCATGGTCGAGATCGGATACCGCGGACCCGCAGAGGTCAGGGGACTCCACCCGTCCGGATTCGAGGAGGTCCTCGTCTACAACGTCGAGGGTCTCGAGAACATCGATCCCAAGAAGCAGGCGGTCCGTGTAGGCGGAACCGTCGGAACGAAGAAGAGGATCGCCATCGAGGACAGGGCCGACGAGCTCGGTATCAGGGTCCTCAACAGGATGGTGTGAGCATGGCCGATCTTAGCAATCAGAGAAGGATGGCCGCAGAGGTCCTCAAGTGCGGGCAGAACAGGGTCTGGATGAATCCCGACCGCCTCGACGAGGTCGAGGACTGCATCACCCGCGCCGACATCCGCACCGCCATCGCATCCGGCCTGATCAAGGCGAAGCCGAAGAACGGCACGTCCAAGGCCAGGATAAGGTACGTCGCCGGCCAGAAGGCCAGCGGAAAGAGGAAGGGACCCGGATCCAGGAAGGGAACCGCCAACGCCCGCGTCCGCGACAAGGAGCGCTGGATGGCCACCATCAGGCCCATCCGCGACGAGCTGAAGACCCTCAGGGCCGACGGCAAGATCACCCCCGCAGTCTACAGGATGTACTACAGGAAGGCCAAGGGAGGCATATTCAAGTCCCGCAGGCACCTGAAGCAGCACATGATCGCGGCAGGTCACCTCAAGGAGGAGGAGAACTGATGGCAACAGGTCCTAGATACAACGTAGCGTTCCGCAGGAGGAGAGAGGAGCGCACCGACTACTACGCCCGCAAGAGATTGCTCTCGAGCCACGAGGCAAGGGCCATAGTCAGGAGGTCCAACAAGAACGTCACCATCCAGTTCGGAGAGTTCGGGATGGAGGGCGACAAGATCCTCGCCGCAGCCAGCACCAGAGAGCTGGCCGGCATGGGCTGGACCCGCTCCTGCTCGTCGATCCCCGCAGCGTACCTCGTCGGGTACCTCGCAGGCAAGAGGGCCCTGAAGGCCGGAATCGAGTACGCAGTGCTCGACATCGGCATGCAGAAGGTCCAGCACGGCGGCGTGCTCTTCGCGACCGTCGCCGGAATGTGCGATGCCGGACTCGAGGTCCCCCACGGAGACGAGGTCCTCCCCGATGAGGACAGGCTCCTGGGCAAGCACATCGATGAAGGAATCGAGGCTGAGATCAACAGCCTCAAAGAGAAGATGGAGGCTGAGTAAAATGGCAGACTGGGTTCCCAAGACAAGGCTGGGACAGATGGTCCTCAACGGTGAAATCACCACCATGAGCGACGCCCTGGCCACCAAGCTGCCCCTGCGCGAGCCCGAGATCGTGGACATCCTCCTCCCGGACCTGAAGGACGAGGTCATCGACCTCAACATGGTCCAGAGGATGACCGACTCCGGAAGGAGGGTCAGGTTCGCGGTCACCTGTATCGTCGGAAACGGCGACGGGTTCATCGGAATCGGCAGGGCCAAAGGCAAGGAAGTCGGACCTTCCATCAAGAAGGCCATCGACAACGCCAAGCTGAACATGATCGAGATTAAGAGGGGCTGCGGCTCCTGGCAGTGCGGATGCGGACAGGCTCACAGCCTGCCCTTCGAGGTAGTCGGAACCACCGGTTCCGTCACCGTCTCGCTCAAGCCCGCACCCAGGGGAGTGTCCCTGGCCGTCGGAGACGTCGCAAAGAGCCTCCTGACCCTGGCCGGCGTCAACGACGCGTGGGGCTTCGCAAGGGGCAACACCAAGACCAAGGTCAACTACGCCATGGCGACCTTCGATGCCCTGAGGATGACCTCCCGCATGAGGGTCACCGACGAGCAGGCCAAGACTCTGAACATCGTCTCCGGCCCGACCGGCGTCAACTACGCCGAGTCCGAGCAGCAGCAGGAGGAGTGAAGATGGCATACGTTGTCATCCGCGTCCGCGGTATTCCCGACGTCAACAGGGACATCGCCCACACCATGGACCTCCTGGGTCTCAACAAGGTCAACCACGCCGTGGTCGTCCCCGAGACCGATTCCATCAAGGGAATGCTGCAGAAGGCCAAGGACTACGTCACCTGGGGAGAGGTCGATCAGGAGACCCTCGCCGCGATGATCCGCGCACGCGGACGTGTCGCCGGCGACGACTCCGTCACCGATGACTACCTCAAGGAGAGGTCCGAGTTCGCCACCGTCGAAGACATGGCCAAGGCGATCATCGAGAACGACTACAGGATGAAGGACGTCGACGGCGCAAAGCCTGTCTTCCGCCTGCACCCCCCCGTCAAGGGATACGAGGGCAACAAGCGCTCGTTCCAGAACGGCGGTGCCCTCGGATACAGGGGAGCGAAGATCAACGACCTCATCAACAGGATGCTGTGAGGTGCGAGAAATGCCTAGCAGAACCAAGAAGTTCAGGGGTTACAGGACCCACGGACGCGGAAAGAAATCCGGCCGTGGAGCAGGAATCATCGGTGGTCACGGACAGGCCGGACTGGGCAAGACCGGTAAGATCGGTATGCTCAAGTTCGACCGCGACCACTACGGTCGCCACGGATTCAAGAGACCCCAGTGCATGGTGCAGGCCAACCGCACCATCAACGTCGGCGAGCTGTCGGAGCAGATCGAGAGGTTCGTCTCGATGGGCTTCGCCAAGAAGGACGGGGAGGCCTACACGGTCAACCTGTCCGATGCCGGCATCGACAAGCTTCTGGGCAACGGGAGCATCGGCTTCGCCGTGAACGTC
>LVVU01000074.1:16154-18736 GCA_006954465.1 Candidatus Methanoprimaticola hominis | reverse complement strand
TTGTCCGCCATCTCCTTCATGACGCCCTCGACGGAGAGCGAATCGATCGCGGCCTTCCTGGACATCTGCCTTCCCGCTCCGTGGCAGGAGGATCCGAAGGTCTGCTCCATGCTCCCTTTCCGTCCCGCGAGGACGTAGGTTCCGACGCTCATGTCGCCGGGGATGATGACAGGCTGTCCGTGGTCGCGGTACCTCATCGGCACCTCGGGTCTTCCCGGAGCGAATGCACGGGTGGCGCCCTTCCTGTGGACAAGGACGTCCTCCGCATGACGGTCCCCGTCGTGCCTCTCCATCTTGGCGATGTTGTGGGCCACGTCGTACACGACGCTCATGCCCATGGATTCCGCCGAGTCCCCGAGGATCTTCTCGAAGGACTCCCTGACCCAATGGGTGATCATCTGCCTGTTGGCCCAGGCGTAGTTGGCGCCGCAGCACATGGCCTGGTAGTAGTCCATCCCGAGCTTGGAATCCAGAGGGGCGCAGGCGAGCTGCCTGTCGGGGAGTCCGACGGAGTTCTTCTTGACGTAGCGCTCCATCTCCTGTAGGTAATCGGTGGCGATCTGGTGGCCGCATCCGCGGGAGCCGCAGTGGACGGTGATCGTGACCTGCCCCTCCTTGAGGCCGAATGCCTTGGCGGTGGCCTCGTCGAAGACGTTCTCCACGACATCCAACTCGAGGAAGTGGTTGCCCGATCCGAGGGACCCCAGCTGGGGGAGCCCCCTCTTGCGGGATTTGTCGCTGACCTTGGTGGAATCGGCATCGGCCATGTGGCCGTGCTCCTCGGTCGCATCGAGGTCCTCCTCCCAGCCGCAGCCGTTCTCCACAGCCCATTCGGAGCCGTTCATGAGGATGTCCTCCAGCTCCTTGTATCCGACCTTCGTGAGGCCCTTGGAGCCGAGTCCCGACGGGACGTTCCTGTAGAGCTCGTCCACCAGGTCGTTCTTCCTATCGCCGATGTCCTCGAGGGTGAGGTCGGTCTTTATGAGACGGACTCCGCAGTTGATGTCGAATCCTATGCCTCCGGGGGAGATCGATCCCGCGTTGGCGTCCACGGCGGCGACTCCGCCTATGGGGAATCCATATCCCCAGTGGATGTCCGGCATGGCCATGGAACTCCCGACGATCCCAGGGAGGCAGGCGACGTTGGCGGCCTGCTGGGGGGCGTTGTCGGAACGGATGCTGGAGATCATCGCCTCGTCGGCGTAGATGACCGCGTTGGTCCTCATGCCGATGGATTCGTCCATGGGGATCTCCCATCTGTTGTCGTCGAGTCTGTTCAGCTTTCCCTCGTATGCCATGTTATGATCCCCTGCTGATGCTAAGGCCTGACGGATGTAATAAGTGTGTGTGAAAAGGGGCCGGGACCGAGATTTGAACCCGAGTCAAGGGATCCACAGTCCCCTAGGATAACCAAGCTACCCTATCCCGGCCATGATGTGAAACCGCCCAACACGTTCCCTTACATAAAGATTTCTTCTCCTATCCAGTTCGATTGCATCTCAGCAACGGTTCCGACCCTATATCCGTTATAAATCCCCAGAACGCATGCGCACCTGCATGACCTTCGTCAAGACGGAGTGCCCCGAATGCGCCGAGACAATCATCATGGATGTCGTGAACGGCTACGGATACTGCATGTACTGCGGTGCCAAGGTCGAGCCCGAGGGACTGAGGCGCTTCTCATCGCCCCTGAGGATAGCGATAAGGAAGGAATTGGAGTTCGACGACCCCAGCATATCCGAGCCGTGGTACGAGGACGTCTGTGAAGCCATCAGTCTGATGCTTTCGGGTGAGAAGGATGCCGGTGCCGCCCTGATAAGGTCCGTCTACGGCTCTGCGAAGGATGACGACGAGATGGCCCGCATCTCAAACACCCTGTCGATGGAGATCCTCGAGTACGTGGTGTCCGTCATGGACCGCGACGAAGGGGAGCCATACAGGGGAGGGGCTTTGGATATCATCGGAGTGATCAGGGAGTTCGACGACATCTATCCGACGGAGATCTTGGATCTGTGTCTCGCGCAGATGACGATCGGCACGTTCGTGAGCGGGGAGATCGCCAAGACCACCCTGATCTCGATATCGTATCTCGCCCAGGACCTTCTGACGCTCTCCCGTTCCGCCACCGATGCCGTCGAGCTGCTGGGTCACATCTGCAGTCTTGCGACGGAGATCGCCAGGTCCGCCTATCCGGAGGATTCGGATATCGACAGGTCGGAGGAGGCCGTGTGCCGTCTGATGTTCCTGATGGACGCATGGAGCGCGATGCTCGCCGTCACCGACGAGATGACCCAGAAGGACCATGTGAAGGCCAACCGTGCGCTGTCGGCATCGGGATTCGACGAGGTGCTGGCATCCCTGGAGGAGGCGTTCTCCAAGGCCATGGACGGGGAGGATGCATACAGGGAGCCTCTCTATCGCTATGTCTGGCTCATGTGCGGGTCGCCGTCCCAGGGCTCCAGGAAGGGCGGGAAGCGCTCCAAGGCATGACTCCCTCTTCGGAAACGCGCCTTTAACCTAGGATGAACAGGGATCTAGCACTACACCGTTCATCGTGCCCGAGTGCGAGGCGATTCGACCAT
>LVVU01000074.1:0-16141 GCA_006954465.1 Candidatus Methanoprimaticola hominis | reverse complement strand
AGCGGCCTCGGTCCAGTGTAGTGCTGACTTCGCGTTCGACGTAGGTTTAATTACTCCTAGGGTTACTGGGGAGGCATTCAGGCCCCATCGCAAGCGAGGGGGTCGGAGATGAATCCCATGAAGGCTTTGTATTCCGACGGGAGTGTCAAGGAGACGGAGGACGTCCTTCCGATCATCAGGCACACCGCCTCGCACGTTCTGGCCCAGGCCGTCAAAAGGCTCTATCCGAACACCAAGCTGTCCATCGGACCCGCCATCGACGACGGCTTCTACTACGATTTCGACAAGGACGGTGGCTTCACCCCCGAGGACCTCGAGAAGCTCGAGGCCGAGATGAAGAAGATCGTCAAGGAGAACCTCAAGATCGAGACCTACACCCTGCCCAGGCAGGAGGCCATCGACTACCTGAAGTCGAAGGGCGAGGACTACAAGGTCCAGCTCGTCGAGGACCTCCCCGCCGACGCCCCCATCAGCTTCTACAAGCAGGGGGAGTTCGTCGACCTCTGCGCAGGACCCCACGCCCTCTACACCAAGGCGGTCAAGGCGTTCAAGCTCACCTCCCTCGCCGGAGCATACTGGCGCGGCGACGAGCACAACAAGATGCTCACCAGGATCTACGGAACCGCCTGGGAGACCAAGGAGGACCTGGAGAAGTACCTCGCTATGATCGAGGAGGCCAAGAAAAGGGACCACCGCAGGCTCGGAAAGGAGCTCGGCATCTTCGCCATCATGGAGGAGGGCCCCGGGTTCCCGTTCTTCCTTCCCAACGGGGTCACCCTGAAGAACACCCTCATCGAGTACTGGAGGGAGCTCCATCTCAGGGACGGCTACCAGGAGATCAACACCCCCATGATCCTGAACCAGGACCTCTGGCTCAGATCCGGTCACTGGGACCACTACAAGGACAACATGTACACCACGACCATCGACGACGAGGTGTACTGCATCAAGCCGATGAACTGCCCCGGCAGCACCCTGGTATACCGCACCGAGCCCAGGTCCTACAGGGACCTGCCGATCAGGTACGGGGAGCTGGGACTCGTGCACAGGCACGAGAAGTCCGGTACCCTCCACGGCCTGTTCCGTGTCAGGTGCTTTACCCAGGACGATGCGCACATCTACATGACCCCGGAGATGATCGAGTCCGAGATCGAGGGCGTCGTCAGGCTCATCGACGAGGGGTACAGCAAATTCGGATTCAAGTACCACGTCGAGCTCTCCACCCGTCCGGAGGACAGCATGGGCTCCGACGAGGACTGGGAGAACGCCACCAACGCTCTCATGAACGCTCTGAAGACCATGAACATCGACTACGTGGTCAACGAGGGCGACGGAGCCTTCTACGGCCCGAAGATCGACTTCCACCTGGAGGACTCCCTTGGAAGGACCTGGCAGTGCGGAACCATCCAGCTGGACTTCCAGATGCCTCAGAGGTTCGACCTCGAGTACACCGGAGCTGACGGCGGCAAGCACAGGCCCGTCATGGTCCACCGCGTCATCTTCGGATCCATCGAGAGGTTCATGGGCATCCTGATCGAGCACTACGCGGGCAAGTTCCCCGTCTGGCTCGCTCCCGTTCAGGTCAAGGTCCTCTCCGTCTCGGAGAAGTCCTTCGCCTACGCCAACGAGGTCTACGACAGGCTCAAGGATGCTGGTGTAAGGGTCGCCCTGGACAACAGCGACGAGAAGATCGGATACAAGATCCGTCAGGCGCAACTCCAGAAAGTCCCCTACATGCTCGTCCTGGGCGAGAAGGAGTCCGACGACGGCACCATCGTCACCGTCAGGACCAGGGACGGCAAGGACCTGGGACAGGCCCAGACCGATATGTTCATCGCCCACGTCCTGAAGCAGACGGCTTACAGGAACGACGACGCCTGAACCCGAAACATCCACAGGGTCGGGGTCGGCCCCCGTCGCATGTTCGAGCGACTGGGCCCTGCTCCGACCCATCTTGTTCTCAGCATCAGTACGGTCGGCATGCGATCTCTGGATGGCGGATCCGATTTGTCAGATCTTTCTGGAGGACCGATGTGTTGCTTTGGAATATAGGCCAAAATCGTCAGTAAAACACGGCCAAAATCGTCAGTAAAACACGGCCAAAATCGTCAGTAAAACACGGCCAAAATCGTCAGTTTATTATCTATGGGAGGGCATCTCTCATCATGGACAACTATCGGCCCAGACTCGTGGACGAACTCCTTCGCAACGAATTGGAGGCATTCGGTGCGGTTCAGATAACAGGTCCGAAGTGGTGCGGGAAGACGACGACCGCATCCCGGTTGTCCAAGAGCATCATCTTCATGCAGGATCCGGATTTCAGGGACACGTACAAGCAAGTGGCCGATACGAAACCATCGGAACTGCTCAAAGGAGATAATCCCAGGCTGATCGATGAGTGGCAGACGGCACCGAAGCTATGGGATGCTGTAAGATTGGCCGTCGATCTCAGAAATCAGGCCGGGTTGTTCATCTTGACCGGCTCCGTATCGATGGATCCGGATGAAACGGACGAGATCGAGCATTCGGGAACGGGTCGCATAAACACCATCCGCATGGGCACGATGTCCCTTTTCGAATCAGGAGACTCCAATGGATGCGTCTCCTTGGACGGGCTCTTCTCCGGTTCCGAACCTGTAGGCTTCTCGGATAAGACTCTGGAAGATGTGTCATACCTGCTCATACGCGGAGGATGGCCTCAGACCATCGGGAAATCGAGATCCATCGCACGTACCCAGATCAAGGGGTATTGCAACAGTATTCTGGATACACGGACGGAGCTCGACGGGAAAAGACGCGATCCCCATCGCATGGCGCTGATCATGAGGTCGCTCTCCCGCAACATCTCCGCTCCCTTGTCCAAAGCGACGATAATAGATGATGTCTCGGAAGGCAACAGCATCAAGATGAGTCCCAACACCTTGGACGATTATCTGAATGCCCTCAGGCGCATACACGTTCTGGAGACCATGCCGTCCTGGAACCCAAACCTCAGGTCCAAGACCTCCATCCGGACATCGCCCACCATACACTTCTGCGATCCCGCAGTGGCCGCATACTTCCTGTCGGCACATGCGGAGGATCTGATCATGGATCCGAACACGTTCGGGTTGCTATTCGAATCGCTCGTGGTACGCGATCTGCGTGTCTACGCCCAATGCCTGGAGGGGGAGGTCTCCCACTATCGTGACAAGAACGGTCTCGAAGCCGATGCGGTGGTGCATCTTCCCGATGGGAGGTGGGGCGCATTCGAGGTCAAGCTCTCCAATGCCGGGGTGGAGGATGGCGCTGGGAATCTGAAGAAACTCGCGGAGAAGATCGATACCGATAGGATGAACGGCCCCTCGTTCCTAGCGATCATAGTCCCGTGCGGTTATGCATTCACCCGTGAAGACGGGGTCCATGTGATACCGATAACGTGTCTGAGGGAATGAGATCGCGGCAGCGATACGACGATTCCCAGCAGGTACGTCCCTTGAAGGTCCAGGCCGAGAGGATCCGACAGTGCCAGACATCCTTCCAGGGACCGGTTTCCCACATCCTCGCACGTACGCGTGCGTTAATTGTGGCCTTTTTTATATGAGGACCGCGTGGGGACCCCCAGTACCATGACAGCGACCGCAACAAATTATGCGCTGAAGAAGGGTCTTCCGAAGAAGACCCGTTCTATCTGCCCCGAGTGCGGCAAGATCCTCGAAGCGGATCTGTATGCCAAGGATGGGAAGGTATGGATGGACAAGACCTGCCCCGAACACGGCAAGTTCTCAGACGTCTACTGGGCCGACGAGGAGCTCTACCTCAAGGCCGAGAAGTTCGCCTACGACGGCATCGGTCTCCACAACCCCATGGACCAGACCCTCAAGACCGGCGAGGACGATTCCGTCCACATCACGATCGACGGCGAGAAGATCGACATGCTCTCATGCTCCGGCCTCGCCAACCTGGACCTGACCAACAGGTGCAACATGAAGTGCCCCATCTGCTTCGCCAATGCGAACGATGCCGGCTACGTCTACGAGCCCACCTTCGACGAGGTCCACGAGATGATGGTCACACTCCGCTCCGAGAAGCCCATCAAGTGCACCGCGATCCAGTTCGCCGGCGGGGAGCCCACCGTGTATCCCCAGTTCGTCGAGGTCGTCGCCGACGCCAAGAAGCTCGGCTTCGCCCAGGTGAACCAACGGTATCAAGTTCGCCAAGGACTACGAGTTCCTCAAGGCCTCCAAGATCGCAGGTCTCAACACCATCTATCTCCAGTTCGATGGTCTCACCGACGACATCTACCTCCGCTCCCGCGGCCGCAAAATGATGGCTGTGAAGCTCGGAGTCATCGAGAACTGCAGGAAGCTCGTCGCAGAGGGGCTGAAGTCCCCCTCCATCGTGCTCGTCCCCGTCGTAGGGAAGGGCATGAACGACGACATCATCGGAGACATCATCCGCTTCGCGTTCGAGAACGCGGACGTCATCCGCGGTGTCAACTTCCAGCCCATCGCGTTCACCGGAAGGGTCACCCACGAGGAGGTCGCCTCCGGAAGGTTCACCCTCCCCGATCTCGTCGATGCGGTGGACAAGCAGACCGGATTCGCGAAGAAGGAGGACTGGTACCCCGTCCCCGTCGTCGCTCCGATCTCCAGCTTCGCCTCGATCATCCTCGGGCAGAACAAGGTCACCTTCACCACCCACCCGCACTGCGGTATCGCCACCTACCTGTTCCAGGACGACAAGGGCAACGTCGTCCCGTTCCCCAGGTTCGTCGATGTGGAGAGGTTCTCCAAGGGCCTGTACGAGATCGACGCCAAGGCCGAGAACTCCAGGTTCAAGAAGCTGTACGTCGCCAAGCTGGTGAAGCTGCTCAACAGCTGCGTCGACGAATCCAAGATGCCCGAGGGCCTCTCCAAGAAGACCTTCGTGAGTCTCATCAAGGACGTCATGTCCGACAAATCCAAGGAGACCCTGGCGGCCTTCTCGTGGAAGATGATGCTCGTCTCCGGAATGCACTTCCAGGATGGCTTCAACTACGACATCGAGAGGGTCAGGAGGTGCGGTGTCCACTACATCACGCCCGACTGCAGGGTCATCCCGTTCTGCGCCTACAACTCCGGACCGGAGTACAGGGCGGAGATCGAGAAGAAGTTCTCCGTGCCTCTCGCGGAGTGGAAGAAGACCCACGCCAAGGAGGCCGAGGAGTTGGCCGCCGCGCTCATCGTCCCCAAGGACGAACAGGCCGACGAGGAGTGATTGAAATGATCGTGGATCTCAACAGATGCCTGCACTGCGGCGGATGCGTCGGTTCCTGCCCTCAGAACGCCATCTTCCTGAACGATTTCGTTCTCGAATTCAATGACGACTGCACCAGGTGCGGACGTTGCGTCAAGCTGTGCCCCGTATCCGCCCTCTCCCTGGAGGCGAAATCATGAGGACGCTCGCATGCGACGTCGTCGTTGTCGGAGCCGGACCCGGCGGAAGCATGGCCGCCAGGTACTGCGCCGAGGGAGGACTCGACACCATCCTCATCGAGAAGAAGGCCGAGTCCCTTGAGGTGCGCCGAGGGGGTCTCCAAGAAGTGGCTCCAGGAGGTCGGCATCGAGCCCAACCCCGCCTGGATCCGCGGGGACATGAAGGGGGCGATCATCAAGTCGCCCCAGGGAACCACCTTCCAGCTCGACGAGTCAAAGGCCGGTGCCGAGGTCGGATACGTCCTCGAGAGGCATATCTTCGACAAGGCCCTCGCAAGGCTCGCAGCCGAGGCCGGAGCCAAGATCATGCTCCGCACCTCCTGTACGGGCATCATCCGCGAGGAGGGTGAGATCGTCGGAATCAAGGCGAGGAGCATGGGCGAGGAGATCGAGATCCGCGCCAAGTGCGTCGTCGCCGCCGACGGATACGAGAGTCAGGTCGGCAGGTGGGGAGGCATCGACACCAACCTCAAGCTGAGCGACATCGACTCCTGCATCCAGTATAGGATGTGCAACATCGATGTGGCCCCCGACTACTGCGAGTTCGTCATCGGATCCGTCGCACCCGGAGGATACATCTGGATCTTCCCCAAGGGCAACGGCGTGGCCAACGTCGGTATCGGCGTCATGGGCAGGCTTTGTAAGGGCGACGGGGATGCGAAGCGCTACCTCGACGACTTCATCGCCAAGAATCCCCGCCTGAACAAGGGACAGTGCCTCGAGATCATGGGAGGATTCGTTTCCACATGCCCCGGTCTGGACTGCTCCGTCGACGACAGGCTCGTGCTCGTCGGAGATTCCGCGAGGATCATCGACCCCATCACCGGAGGCGGGATCGCTCACGCGTGCCGCACCGGTATGTACGCTGGAAAGGTCCTGACCGAGTGCGCCAAGACCGGCGACTACTCCAAGAAGGCCCTCATGGCCTACGACAAGATGTGGCGCGACAGGATGGAGGACAAGCTCTTCAGGAACTTCATGGCCAAGGAGAAGCTCGCCTCCCTCGATGATGAGACCATCGACGAGCTCATCAAGATGATCAAGACCGCCGACATCGGCGAGGTGAACGTCTACAACCTGCTCAAAGCGGTGAAGGAGAAGTTCCCCAAGGTCGTCGAAGGCTTCGAGGACCTGATCTGAAATTACTTAGGGGGCCTCGGCCCCCTTCTACCGATCCCCGTTCCTGTGATGGCGGGGACCGGGTTCTGTTTTCTCACAACGCGAATCCGATCTTGTGGAATGCGAGCGATTCTCTCCTGCCGGCGGCCATCGCCACGAGCTCGGCCAGGTGTACCACCGGGAGTCCGCCCTTCTGGGAATCGAATTTGATGAAGCACATGGGGCATCCCACGACGATGAGGTCCGCTCCTGCGCACTCCTCCTCGCGTTCCTTCATGAGGGAGACGTTCACGGGTGCGTTCTTGCCACAGCATCCGACGGTCGTGTTCACGATCTCGCAGTTCATCCTCTCGAGGACGGCCTTCATCTCCTTGATCAGGCATTCGGCGGAGCAACCCGGCTCCATGCCGACCTTGAGCCTCTTCTCGAACGATGGGAGCCTGTCTATGTTCCTGTGCAGGAACGCGATGATGTGCTCCGTGTTCGGAGACACGGGTTGGAGCTCCTCGCTGCATCCGGCGCAGAGGGTGACGATGGTCCTCCCTTCGGAGGAGTCGCACATGGCGATCTTCCTCTCCCTCTTCTCGTGCTCCGGCATCTCCAGGAACTGTATGGGATGGAGGCAGCACGCCTCCTTCGGAAGGCGGTAGGCTCCGACGCCGATGGCCTTCATCGCTTCGGCGGCTGCGTACTCGATGAACGGGGCCATGCCGTCGATGACGCATCCGAGCATGACGCAGACATCGTCCCCTTCCCACTCCGCTTCTATGCACCTGTCCTCCGCGGGAGCGCGGGTGAATCCCGTCTGCTTGTATGTGTCCGAGACGGACAGGTTCTGCTCCATGTAGATCAGGCTGCGGATGACGGTGAACGGATCGGATCTGTGGCAGACGCGCTGGCAGGTCCCGCACACTATGCACTGGTCCAGGCCCTGCTCCCCTCCGGCCATGATCTCCATGGGGTCGATGCCGCCGTGCTTGAACGACGGGCATGCGGCGGTGCATTTGCCGCAGAGGATGCACGTGCGTTTGATCTTCTCTATCTCCTGCATCATCGCGAAGCTCATCTTCTCACTCCAGGTATCTCGGGGGGTTTGGGCTCCATGCTCGCTCCCCTTCCACCGGTGCGGATGACGTAGGGCGTTCCTCCGCGGGATTCTATGGCCTCGCAGACCTTGTCGGGCTTGTCGGTGAGGGCGACCATGCACCCTCCTCCGCCGGATCCGGTCAGCTTGGCGCCGTAGGAGTACGGCAGGGATGCGTTCACAAGTTTGTTCAGGGGATCGCAGGACACGCCGAGGATGGACAGGAGCTTGTGGTCTTCGGTCATCAGGCGGCCGAGGGCTTCGACATCGTTCCTCCTCAGGGCGTCCCCGCCCTCTATCGTCACGTCCGCGATGTCGTCGATGACCTCGCAGGCGAAGTTGTTGTGCTCCATGTAGCGGTGGACCTTGTCCACCTGCGGCCCGGTCGGTGCGCGGATCCCGGTGTTCCCGATGACGAACGTCATCTCGGGGATCTCGAGATCGTGGAAGTCCCACCTCCTGCCGTTGCGCTCGACGGTCCAGAGGAACCTCCCTCCGGCGTCGGGCATGTTCACTGTAAGTCCCCCTCCGTGCACGCAGGAGGAGGCGTCCATGGGGCTCCCGTTGCCTTGAGCGTAGAACTCGGCGTCGTAGGCCTCCCTCATGACCTGCTCCTCGGATATGGAGCGGCCCTCCATGGAGGCTATCGCCATGGCCAGTGAGGCGCTCAGCGCAGCCGACGAGCCCATGCCGGATCCTACGGGGATCTCGCTGTACGTGAGCATGTCGATGGCGTGGCGCAACCCTCTTGTGAGATGGCGGATGTGCGCCTGACGGCGGAAGTCCAGCTTCTCGCCGTTCATGGTGTTCCATGCGGACCTGCGGACCGCCACGGTCATCCTGAGGTCTGTCGCGAGAGTGATCGCCGGCTTCCCGTACACCACCGAGTGCTCCCCCAGGATGACGAACTTCCCGGGGGCCGATGAAGTGTGCCAATCGGTCCTCATCCGTCCAGACCGTACCTTCTAGTCTCCTCGGAGATGGCGTCGTTGGGGTTGCGGCCGTTGAGCTTGGGCTGGGCAACGGTCCACCAGTACTCCTCCATATCACCGAGTCTCCGGTCGAAGTCCTCGTCGGACTCGCCGTCCTGGCGCTCGACGCCCATGAGAGCCTTCGAGAGCTCTCCGAACAGGTCGACCTCGAACTTCTTGTTGACCAGGCACATCCCGATATATCCGTCGAGACAGGCACAGACCTCGTCGCGCGTGTCGGCGTCGAGGGACTCCATGATCATGTCGAGGACGCTGTTGGCGGTCATCTTGAAGATGAGCTGGTGCTTGGCCTCGTCGGGGAGCTCCTTCTCAGCCATGATGGTCTCCATCATCTCCTTGCTGAAGAGGTCCGAGATGGCGGAGGTCCTGTTGGGGTTCTTCCCGAAGGTGCGTTCGACATGCTCCTTCTCCGGGTCGGCGGGTTCGGGGTCCCCGAACAGGCCGGCGTTGGGATTGTAATCATCGGTCACGATATCACTGCCTCCGGGTCATGACGTCCGCCAATATGTCCATTCCCCTGTCTATCTTGGACTCGTCCGCGGCATAGGAGAATCTGAGGTGCTTCTCGCCGTAGGATCCGAAGGCGGATCCCGGGGTGCATATCAGTCCGGCGCGGGCCAGTTCGTTGGCCAGGTCCTGCGAGGAGATGTCCTGAGAGTAGGAGGGGAATGCGTAGAACGCCCCTTTGGGGGGTTCGATATGCATACCGTCGATCTCGTTGATGCGCCTGCAGATGAGGTCGCGCCTGTTTCTGAAGACGGAGCGTGCGTTGTCCAGGTAGGGCTTCATGTGGGGAAGCGCAGCGAGTATCCCGTACATGGCCGGCATGTTGGGGCTGGCGCATACGTGGTACTGCATCTTGATCAGGGACTCCATCATCTCGTCGTTGGCGAAGACGAATCCCATCCTCCATCCGGTGACGGCCATCATCTTGGAGAATCCGTTGACGACGACGGCGCATTCGGGGCTGTCCATGAACGATACGTGCTCGCCTTCGTAGATGAACTCGCAGTAGACCTCGTCGGAGAGGATGGTGATATCGTGCTCCCATGCCATGTCCACGAGGGCGTCCTTGGATTCCTGGGTGAGGACCCCTCCGGTGGGATTGGAGGGGGTGTTGACGATGATCATGGTCGTCTTCGGGGTGATCTTGGAGATTATATCCCCGAGGTCGGGCTGGAAGGTTCCGTCGTCGGTGAGCTTGTATTCGACGGGGATGCCCCCGGCGAGCCTGACATGGGGGGAGTAGATCACGAACCCGGGGCTGGGGACCAGGACCTCGTCTCCGGGGTCGATCATGCTCTGAGTGACCTCCAGGAGAGCGGTGGAGCCGCTGGGGGTGATCATGATGTTGTCCCCTCTCATCTCGCCGTACTTGGAGAAGTAGTCGGCGACGGCGTTCCTGAGCTCCGGTATCCCCGCGGTGGGGCCGTACCTGTTCTTGCCCTGTCTGGATGCCTCGCACATTCCTTCGATGGCCTCCATGGGAGGGGCCAGGTCGGGTTCTCCCAGGCCGAGGTTGATGGAATCGGGGCCTGCGAGGTCGAACATCCTCCTGATACCTGACATGGGTATCTCGGTTATCCTCTTCGAGGACTTCATGGCCATCCGTAGAGCGCATCTGGGTTAAATGCATCGCTCCGGGTGCTTTTGGGTGATGTGACGGAATGGGTTCCGGGCGGGTATTCCCCAGTCTTCCGTCCCCTCCGTACAAGCATGATTTAACGCCGTTGACATAGCATCTGGATTACACGTCTGGCTCGGGCTCAATGTGCCAGCCGGGGAAAACCCGTCGACCCCTTTTTCAGAGGTATATATACCCCCGAAAAAAGGGCCGGGTGGGGCCATTATATACGGAGAACCCTTCGAAAGTTCAGAGGCGAGAAGGGATGCCTAAAAGACGTAGCGGGAAGTCGATGAGGAACGAGTTCGACCTGTCGGTCGACGAGGGCACATTCGACGACTATGAGACGTTCGGGGTCTACAGCGAGGACGCGCCAGAAGGCGCCGTTCCGGAGTACGAGATCTTCATAGTGTCCGTCGCACAGGAGATCTGAAGAGGTTCGTGCCGTCGGAACGACGGTTGTCCGGTACGTTTTTAGCTATCGCCTATCTCTCGGATCCGATGATCGAGGTATCGGCTGGTATAGTGTTCAGCAGGGGAAAGGTCCTCTGCACCCGCAAGGGCGAATCGAGATACGGCTACCTTTCTCACAGGTACGAATTCCCCGGAGGCAAATTGGAATCCGGGGAGACTCCGGTCGATGCTATGGTCAGGGAATTCGGAGAGGAATTGAAAGCGGATATCCGCAGGGATTCCGTCATCCCTCTTCCGGTCGTGGATCACGATTATCCCGATTTCTCCGTGAGGATACATCCGTTCGTCATCCGTGCGGATGACCTGGAGATCCAACTGACGGAGCATGAGGATCAATTATGGCTTCCGATAAATGAACTGCGTGGGATCGAGTGGATTGCAGCGGATGAATTGATTGTAAACGAATTGGAGGGGCTGTTTCTTGGATGAGAATCCGTATAAATCAGAAGACGGCCCCGTTCTTCTCTACAATAATTCCATTCAGGGGATAAAGGTGCATTCCTCCCTCGTCAACGAGATGAGGACCTGCGATGCATTCGATTTCTCGGTCGCGTTCATCACGACGGGCGGACTGTCCACCTTGTACGATTCCTTCAGGGATATTTCCGAGAGGAAGGTAAAAGGACGCATCCTGACGACCGATTATCTGGATTTCAACGATCCAGATGCACTGGAATGGCTGTTGGAATTCACAGATCTGGAAATTCGTGTGTGCGAAGAGAGGTTCCACACCAAGGGATATACATTCTATCATGGAAATGAAGTGGTCTCTTTCGTAGGAAGCTCGAATCTCACCGACAGGGCCAGAATCTCGAATGGAATCTGAAAATCAAATTCCAGAAACAGGACGTTTTGGCGGAAACAATTCGTTCGGAATTCAAAAGGATGTGGGATTCCGCGGTTCCTTTGACCAAGGAATGGATTTCCGATTATAGGAATCGCCGTTCCATCCGTAAAATCGAGAAACCCGTTATTCCCGAATCGAAAGCCGTCGAACCCAATGCGATGCAGGTCGAGGCGTTGGACGCATTATCGAGATCGAGGGAGGACGGCAAGCGCCGCGCTCTTCTCGTCTCGGCGACGGGAACAGGGAAGACATACATCTCCGCATTCGATGTCAAGGCGTTCGCACCCCGCAGGTTCCTGTTCATCGTCCATAACGAGAACATCCTGGAGAAGGCGATGGACAGCTACCGCAGGGTTCTCGGAGACCGTTACACCTACGGCAAGTTCACCGGGACGGAGAAGAGGAAGGAATGCACGGCATTGTTCGCAACCATCCAGACCATCAGCAGAAGGCTGGACGAATTCCCGAGGGACCAATTCGATTACATCGTCTGCGACGAGGCCCACCATTCCACCGCAAGGGAGTATCGCGGCATCCTCGGCTATTTCACTCCGGAATTCATGCTCGGCATGACCGCCACCCCCGAGAGGATGGACCAGGCCGACGTCTTCCGGATATTCGACTATAACGTCGCCTACGAGATACGCCTCGACCGCGCTCTCGAGGCCGGGCTCCTTTGTCCGTTCCATTACTTCGGCGTCACCGAGATCTCCGTCGACGGGAAGGCCATCGATGACGATTCTGACTTCAACGCCCTGACCGGCGACGAGCGCGTCCGCAACATCATCGAGAAGGCGGAGTACTACCGTCCCCATGGGAGCAGGACCAAGGGTCTGGTGTTCTGCAGCACAAAGGAGGAATGCAGGGTCCTGTCGGAGAAGATGAACTCCCGCGGCTATCGGACAGTCGCCCTCACCGGGGAGGATCCCATCGGGAGGAGGGAGGATGCCATCAGACGCCTCCGCGCCGATGACGGTGATATCCTCGACTACATCTTCATCCGCGACGTGTTCAACGAAGGCATCGACATCCCCGAGGTCAATCAGATCCTGATGCTCAGGCCGACGCAGTCCGCTGTGCAGCAGCTGGGCCGCGGACTCCGCAGGACCGACGATCCGGACAAGTCGTTAATCGTTCTGGATTTCATCGGGAACTACGAGAACAACTTCATGATCCCGGTGGCGCTTTCAGGCGACCGTAGCCATGACAAGGACGGCCTCCGCAGGTTCATGATCAGCAGCTATCTCCCCGGCTCCTCCACCGTCGGATTCGAGAGGATAGCGAAGGAGAGGATCCTGAGCAACATCGACAGGGTCAATCTCTCCAAGCTCGCCTTGCTCAAGGGCGAGTACAATCTGATGCGCGCCCGTCTCGGCCGGTCGCCGTCGCTCTGCGACCTCCTGGAAGGAGGATCCCTCGATCCGAGGGTCGTCATCGGGTATGCGAAGAACCTCAACAGGTTCAGGATCAAGGCGAAGGACGGGCATCTTGATCTCAGCACTGAGGAGGATGACCTCCTGTCGTTCGTCTCATCGTTCGTTCAAGGAAAGCGTCCTCAGGAGCTGAGGATCCTGAAGGGGATGATCGATACCGGCGAGGTATGCCTCGATATGAACGATCCCTCCGATCGTTCCGCCCTGTCTGTTCTGGATGGCTCCTATCAGACCAACGCGACCATGGAGAACCACCCGTCCTGGAGGGTCGTCGAGGAACGCGACGGGAAACTCGTGCCGACCGACCTATTCAGGAGGATGCTCTCCGATTCCGGCATCAGGGGGTGCATCGAGGATGCTGTCCGTTGCGGCTTGGAGATCTGCTCACGCAACTACGGCGATGCGGACGGATTCGGCTTCAAGCTCTACGGCAAGTACTCCCGCAGCGACGTCTGCAGGCTGCTGAACTGGGAGAAGGATGTCAGCTCCACCATGTACGGCTACATGATCAGGAACGGTCAGTGTCCTGTGTTCGTCACTTATGACAAGCGCGACGACATCAGCAGCACCACGATGTACGTGGAGGGGTTCGAGAGCAGGCGCGTGTTCAACTGGATGTCCAAATCGAATCGCACTCTGGCGAGCGATGATGTCAAGGCCGTCCTCAGCGGAGGGCTCGACATCCTCCTGTTCATCAAGAAGAGCGATTCCGAAGGAACGGACTTCTACTACATGGGAAGGGTCGAGCCGATCCGTTCAGGGAGCCGCGAGACCACGATAGACGGCCATCCCGTGGTGGAGATCCCCTTGGAGCTCGCTGTGCCCGTATCTGAGGATCTGTACGGTTACATGATTGCCGAGACCTCCTCAACATCCGACGAGACCGCGGAGGCCTGAGGGCTCCTGTCGTGTCGTGCAAGGTGATCATCGACGAGGTGGAGTCCTCCGGTCATCCTTTCAGGACCAAGAGGATCTATCCTTTCATGGTGAAGTGGGTCGCGCCCATAACGTTCGCGGCCATCTTCATCACCCAGTTCATCCGAACCGGGGAAAACGGGGGTCGGGGCTTCCGCCCCTTCCCCTTCTCAAATCGTTTGCTCACTGGAAGAGCTTGAAGACCTTGTCGGTGTAGCCGACGATGTCGTCCACCGGCATGCCGGCGATGAGGGCGGCCTGGTCATACATGATCCATGCCATGTCCTTCGCCTTGTCCTTGTCGTCCTCGTACGCCTTCTTCAGGGCGGCGTAGGCGGGGTGGTCGGCGTTGATCTCCAGGACGCGCTTGGCCTTGATGTTGTTCTGGTCTCCGGGGATCGCTGCGAAGTACTTCTCCATCTCCAGGGACACATCCCCATCGGCGCTCAGGCACACCGCATGGGTCTTGAGCTTGTTCGAGAGGCGTACATCCGATACGGCGTCTCCGAGCGTCTCCTTCACGAAGGCGATGACATCCTTCTCGGCCTCCGCCTTCTCCTCGGACTCCTTCTTCTCGTTCTCGGTCTCCAGGCCCAGGTCCTTGCCTGCGACGTCGCAGAACTCCTTGTCGTCGTAATCCCTCAGCGCCCTCAGGGCGAACTCGTCCGCCTCTTCTGCGAGGCAGAGGATGTCGAATCCCTTGGCCGATACCTGTTCGGTCTGGGGGAGCTGCTTCGCTCTGGCGACGGTCTCTGCCGCGGCGAAGTAGATCTTGGGCTGGTCCGGGGGCATGGCGTCGCGGTACTCGCGGAGTGTCACCTGCTTGTCCTGCTTCAGCGAGTGGAACAGGAGCAGGTCCTTCAGCATGTCCGTAGTCCTCCACCATCCCGTATTTCAGCTGCAGTCCGAAGTTCTTGAAGAAGCCCTCGTACTTCTCGCGCTCGTCCTTCAGCATCCTCTCCAGCTCGGCCTTGACCTTCTTCTCCACGTTGGCGCGGATGGTCGCGAGCTGCCTGTCGTGCTGCAGGATCTCCCTGGAGATGTTCAGGGAGAGATCTGGGGAATCGACGACTCCGCGGACGAAGCTGAAGCAGTTGGGGAGCAGGTCCTTGCACTTCTCCATGATCATGACTCCGGAGGAGTACAGCTGCAGTCCGGGCTCGAAGTCCCTGCTGTAGTAGTTGAACGGGGCGACCTTGGGGATGAACAGCATCGCCTTGTAGCTCACGGCGCCCTCCGCATTGATGCGGATGACCGCCAGGGGGTCCTCCCAGTCGCGGAACTTCTCCTTGTAGAACTTGAAGCACTCCTCGTCGGAGACCTCCGACTTGGATTTCTGCCAGATGGGAACCATGCTGTTGACCACTTCATCGACGATGGAGGTCTTCCACTCCTTCTTCGGCTCGCCCTTCTCATCCTTCTCGCCGGTCTCTACGAGGTCGTCCTTCTCCACATCCATGTGGATGGGCCAGCGGACGTAGTCGGAGTACTTCTTCACGAGGTCCTGCAGACGGTACGTCTCGAGGAATTCCGAATACCTTTCATCGTCATCGTCGGGGCGGAGGTGCATGATGATGTCGGTTCCCCAGCCGTCCTTCTCGCACTCGTCGATGGTGTATCCGTCGGCGCCCTTGGATCTCCATCTGTAGGCCTGGTCGGAGCCGTACTTCTTGGTGATGACGGTGACCTCGTCGGATACGAGGAACGAGCTGTAGAACCCCACTCCGAACTGTCCGATGATGTCGACGTCCTTCCCTTCCTCCATCTGTTTCTTGAAATCGAGGGATCCGCTGTGGGCGATGACTCCGAGGTTCTTCTCCAGGTCGTCCTTGTTCATTCCGATGCCGTTGTCGGACACGGTGACGGTCCTCTTGTTCTTGTCCGCGACCACCTTGATCCTCAGATCCTCGCGGGGAACGGAGATCTCATCGGGTTTGGTGATGGCCATATAGTACAGCTTGTCGATGGCATCGGACGCATTGCTGATGATCTCCCTCAGGAAGATCTCCCTGTGGGTGTAGATCGAGTTGATCATAAGATCGAGCAGCTGTTTGGATTCCGCTTTGAATTGCTTCTTTGACATTTCCAATAGCCCTCCTTTCTAGGCTGAACGGTCTTTAACTATCTGAACTTCTATAAGAAATATTGCATTAATCGGACGTGGCAGGGTGGAGCGTCTCATTCTGAAAGAGTGCGA
>LVVU01000073.1 GCA_006954465.1 Candidatus Methanoprimaticola hominis | reverse complement strand
AGCATCTGCACGAGCCCCGGGGTCCGAAATAGAATCGATGGAAAGAAACGGAGAAAACTCGTCTTTTACGGATCAGGACGAGCTCACTGAAAATTCAAGGTGCCGACGAATCCAGCAATGCATACATTTATGTATAAGCAGGATATCAACAGGATTCGTGGGCCTGTAGCTCAGCTAGGTAGAGCGTCCGACTCTTAATCGGACGGCCAAGGGTTCGAATCCCTTCAGGCCCGCCACTTACTCATCCAGATATTCTGAAATAATTGGTTCTTCAGGATTTAAGGTAGAAACGTCGAGACGAGAGGATGTTGTCAAAACCGGAATGTCAAGTCCCTCTGTCTCAGCAGAATCATGTTGAAGATGAATCGACGCCCTTGTATCCGCGTGCCTGTCTGCGGATGTCTGTACTAACCACACAGTTTGTGAACAAGACAGTTTCAGCGACTCGAGTCGCTGAAACTGTCTTGTTCACGGAAATATGAAGAAAGTGGACTTCATGGACAAAGTGGAGAAACCATGACCAGAAGTCCATTTTTAAGGAAGACAGAAGTCAATGATATAATTGACGAAAGGAAAGATGCTGAAGGATCCGCGTGGGACACGAAGATCCATCCAGAATCCGAGTTGAATTACCTCGATCTGAGGTATAGAGTGGGAGAAACCGTTGTCAAGGACGGATACACCATTAGGAAAGCGAGTGCCCAATTCGGCGTTTCTGTAGGGTTCGCAAGCGAATGGTTCCAGGTGTTTAGGGCCAGAGACTCTGTCGGAATAAACGATGTGAAGAGACACAACGATGGACTGACCTGTGCGGATCTGTGAGTACCTGAGACCCGGGCCCGGCGAACCATCACCGCACAGATCTGTATTGGACCGAATGCAGGACCGCACTCATGCATCGGAAAGACTCCGGAACCTCTCATTCGCGACCGATGGGTCGATCGGACCGATCTCGGCCACTTCGCTCTCCTTCATGAAACATACTCCGTACAAGGGCAGGTGGATCGCCCCGTTCTCATCGGTGGAGATGTTTCCCTCCGAAAGCTTGAATCCGATACGCTTCCGGTCCTTCTCCGCCAAGAGGGTATTCAACGACTTGGACCTCTTGCTCCTTCCGGATTTTGTCTCCAAGAGGTTTATGACGCCCCCGATATTGAGAACGAAGTCTATCTCCAGTGTACTGTCGCCCTTCTCGTAGAAACGGAGGTCGTATCCTTTTTTTACCAACGCCGAAGCAACCGCGTTCTCCAAGAACGCCCCGTTGTTGGCATATGGGTCGCGATTCACCAGTGCATCGATGTCTGCATCCTCTATGAGCACAGACATCAGCCCCGTATCGCACAGATATATCTTGAAATCGTCCGTGCACACCTTTCCGGACAGGGGCGGATTCGGTTCGATGACATTATAGCAGTAATGGATCAGCCCTGCGTTCCTCAACCAATCCAGGGCGCTGCCGTAATACCTCGAACCGCGCCCGTTCCTCTTCTCCACGGAAGCGTATGTGAACTTCTTGTTCTTCCGGGCCAGCTGATTCGGGATCGATTCCAGGCAATTAATTATCTTCATCCTGTCCGTCTTCCCCGAGTATTTCCCTGCATCCCGCCTCATTATCCCCACGATATCCCTGAGTTTACCGTATGCGCTCATGTAACTTCCTGTAGCGGCATATTCCCTAACAACTTCCGGCATGCCGCCGACGACGATGTAGCGTCTGAATGCATCACTCATGGCCTTGTTGATGAGAGGATCTATGCTCTCCAGCGACCTGACCTTGTTTTCCACGGAATCTATCAACCCTTCGTCGTAACCCATAGCCCATAGGAATTCCTGGAAATCCATCGGATACATCTCCAGCAGATCGACATGCCCCAAAGGGGATATGTGATCGTCGTCACTGAGTCTGAGTCCAAGGAACGAACCGAGGGCTATGATGTCGATGTCGTTCTGCTCCGACAGTGATTTTAAAGAGTAATATGCCGCATTACAGGATTGGATCTCGTCCAGGATCACCAACGATCTGCCCTTCCTGAGCACCTTCCTGTTGACTGTCTCGATCCTGTCTATTATCGTTCTGTGATCGAGATTGCCTGAGAATATTTCCTTCTGCTCGGGCATCTCCTCGAAATTGATGTAGACGACGTCATCATAATTGACTCCTTCACCGAGTAGGTCTTTCCAATCTGCCTGCAACCCACGAGGACCAGAGGTTTATGAGAGGGATTCAACCTCCATGCGGACATTCTCGAAATGATCTTCCTCTTCATGATATGGTCATTGTTTGATATCATATATAATATGCAACAAATACCCCCCGAAGTTTGCTTGCAACTTGCAACAAATACCCCCCGAACTTTCGGGGACTGTTGCAACAAAAAACGAGTTCAAACTTTTCAAGAAGTGAGAACTTTGCCACGCGGATTAATAAACTTGAATTTCCGTTATTTGAGGTATAAGTTTCCCAGTCTACCATCCAACTTTCTCAAGTCAGCAGGAATGTAGTCGAGTGGGAGGGTGTGACCCCTCCCACTCGACTCGATTCATCCGAAAATTGCAGACTGCATAAAAACTGCATTTTGATGTTTTGCAAACCGTATAAAATCGATGATTTCAAAATTTGCAAACTGCATGTCTTTAAATATGATTTAAATATATTAGATTATAATGAAAAATACCAATCCTCCGATATTCAGGAGGAAGTTCTATGATGTACTCCTCGATTGGAAAGAGAACGATTCGTACAGATATGCATTGATGATCGAAGGGGTCAGAAGGGTCGGAAAGAGCACCATAGCGGAGCAATTCGCCAAGAACGAATACAGATCATACATCCTGATCGATTTCATGAATGCGAGTGATACCGTCAAAGAGATGTTCAACAGATACTCTGACGATCTGGATAAACTGTTCCTGATGCTCTCCGGTTACTATAACGTGATACTATACGAACATAAGAGCCTGATAATATTCGATGAGGTCCAGGAATTCCCACGCGCCCATCAGATCGTCAAATATCTTGTGAAGTACGGAAAATATCCAATCCTGGAGACGGGATCGCTGATCACACTGAAAATGAAATCCAGAATGACACAGCCTTCGGAAGTCATCACCAGATCTATGAACCCCATGGATCTGGAAGAATTCATGTGGGCCATCGGGAAGGATGTTCAATATGGGATCATCAAAGATTCGTTCGATTCCATGGAACCTCTGACCGATGGGATGCACAAGGAATTGATGGACACATACCGCACCTATATGATAGTCGGAGGTATGCCGCAGGCCGTATCGGCATTGATAGAGACGAACAGCTTCTCAGAAGTGGAGAAGGCCAAGACCATGATCCTGGATATCTATCGCAGGGATGTCTGGAGGGAGGACGACGGGATACTGGCGGAATTGTTCAACAGCATACCCTCGATGCTCAACAGGACCAGCAAGGTCTTCTCTCCCAGCGTTGTGAAGAAAGGTGCCAGGAAAATGCGTTATACCAAACGCATCTCATGGTTGTGCGGTTCAAAACTGGTCAATCCTTGCTACAACTGTACGAATCCAGACCCTGCCATTGCGCAGTATGAGGACAGGAACGATCTGAAAATGTACTTCGTTGACACGGGTCTGCTCATCACGATGATGCTGGAAGCTAATATCGCCGATCGCGATGAACTGTACCAATCCCTTCTGTCAGGGGACCTGTCCATGAATCAGGGGATGATATTCGAGAACATGGTCTCGCAGGCACTGACTGCCTCCGGAAGGAATCTCGATTACTGCCGCTTCGCATCCAATGAATCAGATCGCACCCAGGAAGTGGATTTCCTTGTTGCTGACGGCAGAAGGATCAGTGTGATAGAGGTAAAATCCAGCCGTGTGAATCCCCACAGATCCCTCGATCGCTTCATACGGAAATACAAGGATAGGATCGATCGTAAGTACATCATATGCACCCAGAATCTGAGTGAGAAAGGAGGCATCATCATGGTCCCGATATACATGACCGGCTTGATCTGATGGACATCGGCATATCCAAGGTCCGCAACCACTCTTCCGGATCCTCGCGGACCACGGCCAGTTTCACGTCATGGGGTCATTTCGGCGTTTCGAGGCCTTTAGCGCCTCCGATATCGAAAAGTGCACTCGAATCCAAGGATAGATTCGAAAGAAGGTGGGTCCGTCACTGCTCCTGTTGCCCTTTGCCGAACTGGATCCTCTGCATCCCGCACATTAATTGCGTAAAATCGATTTTTCGCAATCAACGCTAATTATAACTGCGCGGACGCAATCATCGGGTTATGAGGGAGGACAACTACCATCCGGAGAAGTCCGGTGAGATCAGATACTCCAGCCATGGAGGATTCAGCTACTTCTGGCCGTACGACCTCCCGTTCGAAATCGAGCTGGATAAGAAGATCTACAAGAAGGCGGAGACGGCGATCATCGCCCTGTCGAAACTGGATGGAAAGGTCTCCCAGATGACGGAACAGGAGCGGAACATCCTTCTCGTACCATTCGTCCTGATGGAATCGACCAAATCATCCGCCATCGAAGGCACCGGTACGACCATGGAGGACATCTACAGGTCGGAGAGGGTCGAGGAGAAGGACCCCCGTAAACTTCTGGACAACATGGAGGTGCTGAACTACCGGGACGCGTTGAACCACGCGACCGGCGTCGAAGGCGACGCTATCGACGAGGATCTCCTTCTGGACCTGCACAGGATACTGCTGAAGGGCGTCCGCGGGGAGAACAAATCGCCGGGCAGCTATCGCGAGGTGCAGGTACTGGTGGGCAACAGGGGCGACACACTCGATACGGCAGCATTCGTCCCGATGCCCCCTGAAGAGGTCTGCTGGAAGATGAGGAATCTCTTCGATTACATCAACGCACCCTATGAGAACATACTGCTGTCCGCGGCTCTGTCGCACTACCAATTCGAAACGATACACCCCTTCACCGACGGCAACGGGAGAATGGGGAGACTGCTGATAATGCTGATTCTCAACAGAAGCAAGGTACTGGAGTATCCTGTGTTGTATCTCAGCGGTTACTTCAACGATAAGCGCGATGATTACATCCGCAGTCTGAACAGAGTGAGGGAATGCGATGACTTCCAGGGTTGGATCGACCTCTTCCTCGATGCTCTGATCGAACAGTCCAACAGCTCCATCCGTCTGATCGATTCCCTGTATCGGATCAGACAGAGGTTCCATAACATAGGTAACGATCCCCATACCTCTCGTCTCCTCGATTCCCTGTTCGTCAACCCGTATGTGAGGAAGACGGATGTCGCAAGGATCTGCGACGTGCACCCATCCACTGCAGGAAAGATCGTGAACGGTCTGGTCGAGAAGGGCATCCTGCTCGAGACCACGGGCAGGAAGAGGAATCAACTATTCGTCTGCAAAGAGATCATGGACGTTCTGAACTCCTACTGACGGGGAGCGTTGATTGCACAAAATCGATTTTTCGCAATCAACGGATCCGATAATTGCGTGGACGCAATTATCTTGCTATCATCCGGGTTCGAAAGAGACCGGGACTCCTGCTCGAAGCCCCGGTTCTGCGATCTCAGCCCTCATCATAGAAATCCACATCGAGCAGGGACGCGATGCTCTGCTTCGCCCACTCGTCGTATGGTGATTCGAATCCATCGGTGGCGTCCCATAGTTCGCGGTACATCCTGCTCTTGGTCCCATCGTCCGCATTGGACGCCTTGATCGCCTTGCCTATGGTGCGTATGGAGCGGTCTATGACCTTGTTCATGATGAAATTGTAGAAGTCGTAACACGCCGTGTAGGCGTCTATATCGTAATCGCGATAATTGAAGCTGGTCTTCGCGAACTCGACGATATGCTTCTCGATATCGCTGCCGTCATCGCTGCGACTGAATCCTATATGGGTCAGGTACACCGCGGCGCAATGCTTGCAACCCATATCCTTCTTCGAGCAGTCGCATGGCGTTGAAATCACCCTCACGGTCTCTGAACAAGACGATCTTCGTACCTGCATCCTTGACCCTAGCGTAATATGCAGAGTCACTGAGCTTCACGATTTCCTGAATGGCGCCCTTGTCCATCAGCTTCAAACCCGCCTCGAACGTCCGGTCCGAGAGCTTCCTGCGTAACTCGATCTCATCCATTGCCATGAACCTCCATGCATGCGATACTATTCCAAATCGACCCCTCGCATACGTCCCGATGCATGCCATGAACCATGACATGTATGCCATGACGTCTGCCATTGTTGTGCAATCAAATGATATATAGTGTATTCATTTATACATTAATGTATAAAACACACGCTATTATGTATGCCATGTATGACATGAATGATGACATACATGACATGTGCCATCTGAACCGATAGATGGGCAATCAATCGGCGAGATGCAATACGATTACCCTTCCATCCTTTTGTTTGGATATCAGACCCCTCTCATGGAGTATTCCAGACAACCTCTGGACCTGCCTGGAACTGAGGCCGGTTCCATTCGATATCTCTGCATATGTACCAGAGTTATTGGTTGCCAAGTAATCCAATATCACTTTCTCCGGACCTGCCCGCCCCTGGACGGCGAGTTGCTTATAATACAACTCATTCTTGAACGTTACACTAAATCCCGAATCCGCCTCAAAGATCGGTTTGAACTCAGGGCAGTCCTTGAACTGAGACAAAATCGTTCCGATACCGCGTCCGAAGGATTCTATCAGCCCGGCACGGTAGAATGTTGTAGCAAGCGACGGATTCCGAGGAAGAGACTTGTGCTGGCCCATCAATTTATCCAATGTCCACCCCATCGGAAGCCCTCCCTCGTTATAGATTGTTAACCCTTCCTTCGAGACTTTGATTTGGATTGGCACATGCGACGAATACTCGTTGTGAACGATCGCATTCATTACTGCCTCCCTGATTGCAGGCCCGGGATACGGCGGAACTTCTGTACGAACTATGCCTTGGAACGAGATCGGCATCACCGTATACTTCGTCATCAAGGTGTCTACGGACCGATTGGCAGTGAAGATCAGAGGCCCGGTGAATTCGTCTTGATAAAGCAGATCGGACCCTTCGAACATCCCGATCTTCAATGACGTGGGACCGAGTATCTTTCCAGGACTGGGATGAAACAACAAGATCGCAGCACGGTTCAGCATACCACCTTTGATCAGATCGAGCTTATCAAGGAGATCTTCGGGACCGAGCTCCAACTCCTCTTTGGACAACCTTCCTGCTATTCTTCCAAGATTCTTGAACTCCATTATCGCCTCGGGACTGAGATCCATAACAGAGACTCCAGGTACAGGGACCTCTGTCCAGGAATCCCCTGCGCGCTCCATCATGTATAACTCCAACTCGCGACCGGAGATCATCTGCGTGGTGCTGCCAGAACGGATGTAGAACTTCCCATCCAAATTGACCGTGGTCGGCGCCTTCTGAACAAGGATTGTAATCGTATATGGCGGAGATTCGGTGTCGATTCTTGTGAATGGTACAATCCCCAACTTGCTACGGATCTTATCTGGAAGCTGCTTCAGAAGCTTCTCGGGATTACTGACTCCTACGATCTTCCCCTGATCGTTGACGCCGAGAGTCATCATGCCGCCTTCTGTATTGGCAAACGCGCATATCGTCTTGAGATACTCGTCCTTCCAACTCTCTTTCCACTCCGTGTTCTGGCTCTCCATATCGTCCCGCACCAGATATGTCACGCATTGCGGATTGATAATACATTGCACAGAACCCTGCCGAGTCCGTGCCTTCCACCAAAAACCGACAAGCATGAATCGCCCGATGTTGGAACGATCACGGATGGACGGCGTCTATTCAGCTGCGACCGACTACCTGGATATCCACGGTAGAACCGAAGTATCTCAGGCTCTCGGCCCTGGACCTAATCACTCCGAGGCAGTCCTCATCACAAATCAGAAGAGTGTCGAGTCCGCGAAGGCACTGCTCCAGGCACAGATCCAATCCGTTGAACACGAAATCCGCTCTGAGTCCGACGGAGTACGCCCTGTGCCTCGTCTCCATGCCGTACAGCCCGATGGTCACCCGGTTCCCGCCCATCGCCTCTGCTACAGCCTCATCGTCCAGCTCCGTGCCTTCCGACACGGGGAGCACGTAGAGACGGCTCGAATGCCCCGGCGTCATCTTGAATATGAGCTCGGGCTCCGTCCGAGGGGCAGAGTACACCAGCCAGGGATCGGA
>LVVU01000072.1 GCA_006954465.1 Candidatus Methanoprimaticola hominis | reverse complement strand
GGTCGCCAGACCTGCACCGAAGACGCCCATCCCGAGCCCGTAGATGAAGATCGGATCGATGATCATGTTGAACACTGCGGCGCTCACCTGGACCACCGTGGCCTTCTTCGCCGCGCCTTCTCCGCGAAGCGCCGATCCGACGATCGTCTCGCAGAGGAGGAACGGGGACAGGAGGATGTACGGCCACAGATAGAGCATGCAGTCGTCCTCGATCCCCGAGGCTCCCATGATGGCGAATATCGGACCCGCGAAGACCGCCGCGAGGACGGAGCCTATGACGGCGAATACGACTCCCAGGATGAGGGAGTTGCCTGCCAGCCGTCCGGCATATTCGTTGCTTCCTCTTCCCAGATGAAATGAGATGCAGGTGGTCACTCCTGTGCCGACCCCGAGTCCGGCGCACATTATGAGGCCGTAGATCGGGATCGCGGTGGCGACCGCGGAACTGGCATGGGCGCCGAGTCCCGAAACCCAGAACGTATCGACGAACTGATTGATCTGGACGATGGCCAATGCAAGGAAGAATGCGACGACCATGCTCCTGATGGCCCTCTTCGGGTCACCGAGCATGAGTTCCAGGTCGCTCTCCTTGCTGCTACTCATCTTGAACGTTCTGCAATCGACTGATTGCTTATAAAGGATTCCGATTGCCAGACACCTATTGGATGTCGAATCCAACTGCCCGGGGTGCCGGTGTCGCCAGAGTCCCCGGATTTCCGGATTCTTATGCTTCCCGTAACACCGATTTAGTGTTGTTGCTATTTTGCAAATGATTATAGATTTGGGCAGCTTACAGGGAACCGATGGCAGTAGAGAGGGCGAGGCATGTCGACAATCTGCTCAGCGATCCGCGCAAGGCGCTTCTGTCGATGTCCCTCCCGCTCCTCATCGCCATCCTCGTTGAGAATCTGCAGACCTTCATCGATGGGATGTGGTGCTCCGGACTCGGAACCGCGGCATTGTCCGCCATATCGATCTCCAGCTGCATCTACTCGATAATAGTGGCGATTGGCACGGGGATAGCCGTCGGAGCGTCGGCGGCGATAGCCCGCCATATCGGCGCTGACGAGATAGATTCGGCGGAGAAGGTCATCCCTACGACGTTCCTCATCATCCTGGTCCTCTCTATCGCGACGAGCGCCATCCTCTATCTGGTCGCCGAACCCATCGTGTCGTTCGTCGGACAGGGGGAGAACGTCGACCTCTGCATGGAATACGTCCGTCCCTTCCTGTTCTGCTCGTTCTTCCTGATGATGAATTCGGTATGGGTGGGGATCCTCAGAGGCGAGGGGGCATCCATGATCTGCATGGGGATGTCGGTGATAGCCTCGATGATCAACATCATCCTGGATCCCGTTCTCATCTACGGTATGGACATGGGTGTGACCGGCGCCTCCGTAGCCACCTGCATATCCTACATCGCCGTCACCGTCGTCGGCTCCCTTTACTATCTTTCCGGGAGGACGTATCTGAAGCTGAGATTCAGAGGGTTCAGGCCCGACAGGAGGACCACCAGAGATGTCTTGGTAGTTGGAGGGCCCTGCGCGCTGGAGATGTTCGTCGCACCTCTTCTGACGATACCTCAGAACGCGATCGTGTTCTCGTGCGGCGGGAGCGGGGGCATGGTGGCGTACACGTACGCATTCAGATTCATCGACCTGGCCCTCATCCCGGCCAATGCGATATCCAAATCCCTGATCCCCATAATATCTGCGGACATCGGGCAGAGGAGTCCGGAGAGGGTCGTCGAGAGCTGCCGCATCACGTATCGCGTCACGCTGAAGATCGGATTCTTCTTCATGGTCTCGATCCTCCTCTCGGCCGGCTGGCTGGTGGAGCTGTTCATGAATTCGGAGAGCATGCTCGAGGTCCGTGACGAGATGGTGCTGGCCCTGCGCATATTCACGCTGACATGCGTGTTCCACACCTTCCGTCTCGTCGGAACCGCGATACTTCAGGCAACAGAGCATGCGGTCCAGGCAAGCATCCTCACGCTGATCAGGGAGTTCGTGTTCCTGGGGACGTTCTACATCGCCGGATTCTACTCGATGGAGGCCATATTCTGGGCCTGCGACATCACCAACTTCGTGATGATGATAGTCATCTCGGCATTCGCATACAGCGCGCTGAGGAAGCTGGTCAGGGAGATGGGCGGAGAGGATGTCCGCTTGTTCCACAATGCAGAAAAGAACCGATGGCCTCTGCAGGATCCGCCGCGTGGATCCCAGGAACCGTTGGAAGGATGAAGAAGGGTCCAGAAGAACGTTCTGTTCGTTCTGAACCCGGAAGGAGTTTGGGGACGGACAGGGTCCGTCCGATGCTCAGAATTCGGTTCTGAGCTGTTCCGCGCCGTCGACGATCGTCTCCTTGGTCGTATTGGCGTATCTCTCGCTGTGGAGGGCGTTGTCGTTCTCCTCCTCGGCGTAGTAGATGACATACGGCCTGTTCTGGACCGTCGTCACGTCGGCATTGACGCGATAGACGTTGTGGATCGTCTCCGGCGTGATGACCTGCTCGGGAGTGCCATCCGCATAGATCCGCCCCTGGCTGAACATGATCATCCTGTCCGAGAAGCGGGAGGCGACGTTCAGATCGTGGCAGATGACCAGGACTATGATCCCTCTCCTGTGGGCGATGTCGCGGAGGAGCCTCATCGTGGAGATCTGATGATAGATGTCCAGGTTGGATGTGGGCTCGTCGAGCATCAGCAGCTCGGGCTCCTGTGCGAGTCCTCTGGCGACCATGACCCTCTGGTGCTGGCCTGCGGAGAGCTCGTTGAACATGCTCATCGCATAGTCGCCCATGTGGACCTTCATCAGGCAATCCGCTGCGATTTCCAGGTCCTCCTTGGTCACCGTGTATCCCGAATGGGGATAGCGTCCCATGAGGACGGTATCCATCACCGTCATCGCGAACGTCTCTCCGGATGATTGGGGAACATAGGCCACCTTCTTGGCGATGTCCTTGAATGGCATCTCCTCGACATCCTCCCCGTCGATGAGCACCCGTCCCTCCGTGGGTTCCAGGATCTTGTTGATCGTGTACATCAACGTGGATTTGCCGACCCCGTTGGGTCCGAGGATGCTCACCAATCCGGGTTCGGAAAGTGTGAGGTTGATGTTCTTCCAAATGCAGGTGTCTCCGTAGGAGACTCCGAGATCCTCGATATCGATACGAACGGTCATCTCACCAGATCTCCTTCTTCTGCCTCAGGATGAGCAGCATGAATATGGGCCCTCCGAGGATGGATGTGATGATCCCGATGGGCAGGCTGGGCATGACCAGCTGTACGACGCAGTCGGCGAGCATCATGATGCACGCTCCCATGAGTCCGGCCGCCGGGATCAGGATCTTGTTGTCCGATCCGACGAACATACGGGCGATATGGGGGCTGACCAGTCCGATGAATCCGATGATCCCGGTGAAGCTCACGATTCCTGCGGAAACGAGGGATACCACAAGCAGGACGATCATGCGGGCCCTGTTGATGTTGATCCCGATGCTCTTGGAATAGGCATCACCGGAATTCATGGTGTTGAGGATCCTGGCCATGTACATCAGGGCGATCCCTCCGAACAGGCTGACGGCCAGGAGGAACGGGATCTGCTCCCAGCGGATGGAGTTGAGGGATCCGACGGTCCACGCGTACACCGAGGATGCGGCGTTGGGGTCGGCGATCAGCATCATGTAGGACTGGATCGCATTGAAGATGTACATCAGCGCGATTCCGGACAGGATGATGGTCGCGGGCGAGGGCTTGCGGAAGGTCGAGATCAGCATGATGAATGCTGCCGGTATCAGTGCGAAGATGAACGCGTTGATGACGATCCCGTAGTTCCCGGGTATGAGGCAGATCCCCAGGGTCATCGCCATGGTCGCACCGAGTGCGGCTCCCGACGAGATTCCCGTGGTGTACGGATCGGCGAGAGGGTTCTTCATCATGCTCTGCATGGCGGCTCCCGCCATCGCCAGACCCATACCTGCGAGGAGGGCGGCGATGACACGGGGCATGCGCAGATTCCATACGACCCTCATGTCGGTGGACATCTCCTGTCCCCAGTCCATGATTCTGTCGAAGATCTGCTGGTAGACGGTGATGAAATCGAGGGTGTACGGACCGAGTCCGATGTCGATCCCGAACACCACGACCGCCAGCAGCAGAACGACGATGAGCATCAGGCGTTTGGCGTATTTGTATGCCTGATAGTGCCTGACGATGGTCTCTCCTTCCGATTCGGATCCGGAGACCCTCTGCATCTTCTGGATGTATTTCCCCGATAGTCTGATGCTGGACCCGGCTTCTTTGATCTTGGTTTTCAGCTTGAATTTTGCCATTGAATCCTCCTGCGGCATCAGACTAAGGTACCGGTCAGACTGTATCCGGAGGAAACGAGTGCGAACGTCTCCAGGGTGCAGCGGTCGGAAGTGTACAGGGTGTAGTCCACTCCCTTCTCGCTGTGGGTCCATACATCGACCTTCTTCTCTCCGATCCGTTCCTCACCCATGTGGGTGTAGAGGGTTGAATCCAGTCTGTCGTCGGAATCGAAGAGCAGGCTGAATGATGTGTCGAGATGCGAGACGGACGAGTCCACCGAAACGGACACCGTGTATACGCGATATCCTGCGCGGTATGCGAGATGCTTCATCTCGCCTGTTCCGGAGCAATCGGCATCCTCGAGAACGCCTTCCACGGCGAAGCTCTGCGAAGATTCCCGATCATCCGGATTCAGGGATGTCCAGGCCTCGTAAACTAAGAAAACAGAAATGGAACCCACGATGAGGAGGACCGTGAAGACGGATGTAATCGCGATGTCGCTTATCTCCACCTTCAAGACTATCACACATCATAGGGAATGAGGGGGAAGCCCCCTCGGTTTGTTCAAGCTCCGGTGTAGAACAGGAGGTCCTTGATGGAGTCGTACGTGTACTGGTACTCGCCGGTACCGTAGTTGCCGACCCACTTCAGGCCTTCGTTGGTGATATCTTCCACGGGGAGGTCCCATCCGTAGAGGTGGTTCCCTATGGCGGACAGGAATGTGAGCTCCATGGGTCCAGAGGCGAAGATCCATCCGAACACAACGAGGTCGACCTTTCCGTCGGCGTACTCGTTGATTCCCCTGAGACGCTCTTCATAGACCTTCTTGATGTAGTCTACGCTGATCGGGTCCTTTCCGACTGCGCCGAACGGACCGGCAACGGTTCCGACCATGAGGTCGCAGCCGTGTGTCTTGCAGAGGTTGGCGAACTGCTCGTCGGTCATGACCTCCTTCCAGGACTTGCTGCCGGAGAGGCTGATCTTCTCGACGAGGTCGATGATCCCCAGCTTCAGGAGGTTCTGGTACTCTCCGGAGTCTCCCTTGAAGATCATGTATTCTCCCTCTGGCGCCTCCTCGGATGTGGACAGGTAGGATCCGAGGACCTTCTTCTTCTGGTCGGGGGTCAGCTGGTTGACCTTCTCGAGGATCTGGTTCATCCAGCCGTCGTACCAGGCGACCCACTCGACCGCCCTGTCGTACTTGTGGAACATGTATCCCGCGGTGAGGACACCGTTCGCGGTCGCTCCGTTCTCCCAGGAGGGGAGACGGAGGATCTGGACGTTGGAACCCTTGAGCGAGTCCTCGAGGTAGCCGGTGTTGTTGGCGTACTCGGAGTTGTACCATACGGTGAGGTACCCGTCGCCGTACTGCCTGGCGATCTGCTCGTAGGTCTCCGCATTGGGGGTCTTGTGGCTTCCGGTCATGCCGAGCTTGCTGTAGTCGATGACGCTGGCGAATTCCGTCCAGAATGTGGACTGTCCTCCGGCGGACGGCTGAGCGGCTCTGAAGTCGGTTGCGACGATCGCCTCGGGGGCGAGGATGCACTCGATCTGGAGCGTCTGTGTGAGGATGTTGGCGAGTTTGAGCGGGACGCCCATGTCGTACTGCCTGATCTTGTAGTTGCAATTCAGGTAGTTGACCTTGCCCCGAGGATTCAACACAAACGAACAATCGTGTTTTTCTCGATAGCCCTAGCTGCGGCCCATGGCCGCCGAACCTCGCAAAAACTATCATGCAGCCCTTGCGGTCAGGAATGTATCGGGATCGATGGAGAACATGGCCAGACGTTCTGCGAACAGCCCCTCCTTATCAGGAGGGCCCTCGAATACCCAGTCGCCCTCTTCGAACGACAGTCTGGAGTTCTGCAACACTATCCGAAGACGAAGGAATGTGTGGCCGATTCTGACTCCCTGCTTCCTGAGGATGGCATCCATCAGCGTGAACATCATGGCCGCCAGCGAGATGATGAACAGCATCGCATCGACCCTCTGAGGTGTCTGGAGATAGATCGAGTCCAGACCGATGCCGGATTTCATCAGACGGAAGGCGTGCTCGCAGGCGAACTGTCCGTTGTACAGGTCGAGGATAGTCCTCGGATCGGCACCCTTGCGGATATCGCCGTCGTCGGACGGCTCAGCGGAGAGGTTCGTGATCAGCACCGTCCCGGAAGACTTCACGGCCTCGAACGTCGCCATGTCCTCGTAGTACTCGATCCTGAGCGACATCCGATAGACCGTCTTGTACTGCTCATCGTTGGCATCCCTGCCCTGATGAGGCTTGACACGGACCGAGACCTCTTCGAAATCCCATCCGACCTTGTGTCCGGCGACCTTCGCCGACGACAGTTTGGACTTCAGCGCTTCTATCGCCGCGTCCTTCGTCTCGAACGTCTTCTTGGAGAACTTCGAGTTCAGCGCGTCCAGATCGGAACGCACCTTCGTGCGTATCTTGGCTCTCGCATCGGCGAACTTCATCGTGTTGACCACCACTACGAATCTGCGGTCCATCCCATGAATAGGGACGGCCACGTCGGCGAAGCGCTTGATGTGGCCGTCGTCCACATCCAAGTCGAGTTCGGGGATCGCGGCCTTCAGCGCCTTGTCCCGAGCGTTGTCGATGGAGTTGTCAGGGATCTTCGTGACGTAGCCGATGCCCATGCCGTCCATCCTGTCGAGGATCCCTGCGGTGGCCAGCTTGCAGTCGGCAACGTATATGCGCTCCTTGACGTCGTTCATCTCCGAGAGGAATTCCAGCGCATCCTTGTTCATGGTCACATCGGAGACGTTACCGTCGTACGGCCTGAACGAATTGAGGATCCGGTCACCATCGACGATGCCGTAGCCGTTGTACTGGCGGTACTTCTCGTCGTCCTTCTTCTTCGGATGCCCGAATTTCGGTAACGGGACCTCCTCGTTGGACCCACGCTCCTGCTCCTCGCCGGTGAATCTGGCTGCTGTCCCGTCCCCGTGGTTTATCTTGGAGTCGAAACCGAATCTCCTCTTGGATTCCTGCGCCAGCTGCCACTGCAGGCGGGTCTTGCCTCCGGCGGCGCCGATGGCGTCCAGTCCTCTGGCCAGAGCGCTGGCGTTGAGGTTCTCGGGAAGGACCCTTCTGCCGAAGAGCGCCTCCAGAGGCGCTCCCTCGTAGAATTCGCGGATGTTGAAAAGGGCGGTGCGCTCGGGTTTAGCGGCGATCGCACCCAGCATCAGTTCGAAGACGTCGCCCGGAGTCACATTCCGGTCCTCGAACGTGCAGACTCCGTCGACCGCGTCGGCTATGCCCAATGTCCTCGACATAGCGATGGCCTGTGCCGTCATCGCCCTCAGCCACGGAGGCGTCTGCCTAGCCCCTCTTTTCAATCCCATGCTGCTGCCTCAGGTCCGGACCCGTCCGCGGTGTTTTTTTTTCCTTTTAAGCGATTATAATCGGACCTTTGGTCCGATATATATCGCTTAAATATAAAGAAATTCATAGGGGTTCGCCCGGAGCGGACCAGCGTGAGCTCTCGCGATCATAGTGAAACACCAAAATAGAATGATGGCATTAACACCGTTGAATCTCGATAATTGAAAGAAAACCTTG
>LVVU01000071.1 GCA_006954465.1 Candidatus Methanoprimaticola hominis | reverse complement strand
TTGTCCTTGACGACGGTGGTCTTCGTGGAATCCGTCTGAGAACCGTTGTCGATCTTCTTGAAGACCGTCTCGGAATCCACGGACGTCTTACCATCCGGAGTCGTCTTGGTGTACTCGGTCTTGCGGACCGTGTTGTCGTTGCTGTCCTTGGTGGTCGAGGTGTTCGTTCTGACCTCTTCGACGGTCGTACCGTTCTGATCCTTGACCACCTTGGTGGTCTCGGATCTTTCGACGTCCCCATCCTTGTTCGTGATGGTTGTCCTCGATTCTTCGGATCTCTCCGTGACGTTTCCGGACGAATCCGTCGTCTTCGAATCGGTGGTGGTCGTGGTCTGGGTCTTCCCTCCGGCGATGGTCCTGTTCGCGACCTGCTCCTTGGTCTCGGTGGAGCTGACGGCTTTCAGCGTCCTTGGAGATCTCGGTCGTCGTAGTGACGGAACCGTTGCCCTTGGCCTGTGTGTTGACGATCTTCTCGGAGGAACCGGTGACGTTACCGTTCGCATCCTTGGATCTCTCCACGATCTTGGTTCCGGATTCCGTCTTCGTCTCCTCGATCTCCTTCATGCCGGTGATGTTACCCTCCTTGTCGTGAGAGGTCTCAGTTGTTGAGGACTTCGTCCCTTCGGAGATCTTCTCAGTGGTGGTCTCGGACTTCGTGGTTCCGGTGACGTTACCGTTCGCATCCTTTGCGGTGGATTCGGTCTTGGAGACTGTGGTACCGTCCTTCTTCGTCTCGGTAGTGGTTGAAGAATCTACAGTGGACCCGTCCTTCTTCGTCTCTGTTCCTTTGGTCTTCTCGGTGACGGTCCCGTCCTTGGAGGTGGTGATGTCGGAAACGGATTGCTTGACGTTGCCATCGGCATCCTTTTCCGTGACGGTCCTGCGCTCAGCGTCATTTCCGTCGGCGTCCTTGATCTTCTCTACCACAGTGACGGATTCGCTCTTGGTCTGATTCCCTTCGGAATCCGTGTTCGTAGTTGTGGTCTTGGTGGTGGTCGTGGAACCGTCCGCACTGATATCCGTCTTGGTCTCGACTTCGCTCACGGAACCGTCCGGCCCTTCCGTCGTCACCTTGTTGTTGTTCGTCGTGCTTCCGTCCTCGTTCTTGGAGGAGGAGTTGGTTTCGGTTTTGAACCCCCCATCGTCGGTGATGGAGGTCTTCTGATCATCGGACTTACCTCCTTCTGTTCCACCTCCACCAGAAGGATCGGTACCATCATCCTTCGTAGTCTTCCAAATAATCTGGAAATCCCCGCCATCTGTAAAATAGCCAAGTGTCAATTGGTTGTATATCCCATCCTTGTATTGGGCCCAATAGGTCCAGAGACTCATATCTTCAGGGCCTTGATATTGCTTCAGACCGAACATCGAGTTGATCCAACCTTTCAAATCCTGCCCACCAGATTGCCCACTGTAGACGGAGATTTGAATTCCATTCTCCCTACAGGCTTTGATCAGTGCCTCCTCGGCATTGTAAGCCTCGGCGGATATGGTGATACCACTCCTCAGAGCATCCTCCGAATATGGACCGTATGTGGCCTTGTCGAAGTCTTTAGTTATCTGGATGAAAAAATTGTAGGTTTTCAGAGTAGCGACTGCAGGACGTTCATTGACAGATACGGTCAGATAAGCCGAATGACCACCACGAGATATCTGAATGGTAGCCTCCCCAATGGCTTGAGCCTTAACGATAATCATGCCGCCAGTGAGCTCTGCGCGGACAACCTCGGGCCTATCCACCGTAATTATGAGATCAGACATCGAACATCCTGCCACAGTGATGCCTACCTTGTCATCACTGCCAGGATACAAGACGATAGAATCTCTGGACAAGCTTATTTCAATCTCAGAAGTGTAAAAAGATGCCTCATCACATAATTTCGAATTCCCACTATCGAATACTGCCAGATCATACTCCTCTCCAGTCAATACCGCGCTCATCCTTCCAGAATAAACACCCCTGGTTGGAGTTGAATACGCTTGACCGAGAATCTTACCTTCGGAATCAAGAATCTGAAGAATTAAAGTGTCAGCGGTTGTGTATCCATTCCAAGCGAGAACATTGGAAATCTTATCATATTTGACCTCGTGAATGGTCACATACCCGTCCACAGAAAAAACTTCGCGATCGTAATAATTGTTGTGTACAGCCACCAGGTTGTAAATGCCTTCACCCAGCGGCTCATCCAATTCGAACGTGCCTTCGAAACGACCCTGATCCGAATGGAATGTCTTGACAGCCGAGCGCCAACCATTCCCTATGAGCAGCAGATCCACAGTATCGAAGGATGTCGTCCCATCGAATGATATCGCTTTTGATTCCACATGATATTCTACATCGATCAAGTCAATATACGAATCTCCATCCGATTCAGATAGGGGGGCAACGAAGCAAAGCGTCACGATGATGCAGAACAGCATCAACATACGCCTCATGCTGCAACCCCCCTCTTCACGATTAAATGGCCGTAATCATTCGATAGTCTTCCTGCATCGGACTTCATTAGGATACGGACAAATGCTTCCGAATAATCCGAAACATCGGATAACGTCAAGCTAGCTGAACCGCCTTCGAATGAGAGATCGCTCATTTCCGTCGCATACACTGGTGACGTATTGAAGATCACCTGAATACAATAATTGGATCCAACATCCTTCTCTGAGACTACGGTTATCCGCAAATCTTCAGATGTCCAATCCCCATTGATTTCAAATGATCCGGGCAACTCCACCCATCTCAATGTACATGAGGATGTGCCACCATATGTCAGATCGGTAAGTGATGATATTATCTGCCCTCTGTCATCGATCCAAGAAGGAGAGAAGCCAGTATTGAATACCTCGGGGAATTCACCTACAACTTTGCTCCCTGTTGCTCCGATCATTGCAGCATTGTCGATCTCCTCGCCGTTTTCTTTGTAGAATCTCAATACACTGACATCTTCTCCGTACGCCAACATCTTGCCAACCAAGGAACGGTCCCCGATGCTGTTCGTGAACCGATATATTGCTATATCCGATCCGTTTAGATAATTGAATTCGGTTCCACCGACAACCGGGGCATCACCACTCACAATCTGAACATAATGAGAGGCTTCTTGTGTCCGAGTAAACAGATTGTCAATTCTCGTCCAATCATATATGCTGAGATCCTCATTAATACTCTCCATCGGTGCCTGACATACAAGCGCCCAAACAGAGAAAGACTCTACAGGAACACCTAGAATCGACTTAACGTTATAGGATCTGTCGATTTCGATAATGCTTTCATCTAAGGATAAGAGCGCATCAAGCCTATCTCTCCCATAAGATTCGCACCAAGTAGCACTATAACCATTGTCTAAGAAGAAGAAGAATCTGTTCTTCTCTGGCGTGGTATACTTGAATATGTGTCCTGAGTCGTTGTACCATATCATCCCTCCATCCTTGTCTGTACGAACAGCCTGTGAGTTGTACTGATAAAGACCTGGAACGACAACCGTCCTTAATACACCTCCACGGTCCTCTGTGATCGTCATGCCGTACTCATTCGTAGAACGGTACGGAATGCTGTAGATGCATACAATCGGATTTCCATTCTCATCCAAGCGGCTCACATCGAGCGCGATAGAGCCGTGTCCGTAGGCAGCATTGACTTTCTTAGCTGTACTGAACTCTATAGCCCCGTCAACTACATCGAATCTGTATATGTACCCCGATGCCTGGACATAGGCCACATCGTTGTAGAATACGATTTGAGAAACCCAACCCTTCCCGTCGAAGCGATATGCCCCTTCACTGTTTGAATCGAACTTCAACCCATCCACTGACACGAAAGAGACACAGGAGTTGTCGTTGGAGGCTATAGCTCCAAACAGACCTTCCGAATAACCTGTGAGGTATACCCGTCCTGCATTGTATGATATCCAACCATCATCGAGATACAGATAGTTCAACCCCGACAGATAATACGAACTCGTGCTGCCATTATTCAAATCCATTGCAGCGATTCCACGCCTGGATCCATCCACCACTACACGATACATATAGTGATCAACGAAGACACTGCTTGTGAATCCGTAAGATCCGAATGAATTTGGTATTTTACCGACCAAAGTGGTCTTCTTGATTTCATCGGATCTGGAGGGGTCTTCATCATTGGGGTCGAACGAATATACAGACGATCCAGAAGAATAGAAGCGCCCATCGTAATATTCGGCGCCTCCGATTGAACGATCCAAGATATAGAGTTGCTCTAGATTTAAATTGTACACTTTTCCAACAGGATAATCGATTATGTATCCGCCTCCGTACCCAATCTGGTGATAGAATGACGAAACACTGACTGATTGCACTTTTGCGAATATGTATCCTGTATCAGACTCCGCCGCATAAAGGTAATTACCAGCGCGGAAATAGATTGTATTGTCTACAATCAACGGCACCGAGGCATGACCTGTCCAATTGCTTCCGCCTGCCTTCAGATAACCTCCGAGATCGAACGAATACACGACGTCATCGGATTGATCGGCAGATGGCATTCCGCGATCGGAGATTGGAATCAATCCCGAACTGGTGGAATAAAAACGATACCCTACTGAGACCTGAATATCGTCTTCAGAATATGTGATTTCTAGCCCTTCGGTTACAGGCGTATCGGATATCCGATTATTCACAATCCAGTTCAGAAGCTGATAACCGGGCACCTCCATAGCCTCCAGCTTGATAGACTTCCCCGGCGACATCTCGATCGAACCACTCCACGGTTCTCCATCACACCTGATGAAACGAGTAGAATCTGCATCGACAGTTACCAACGAGCCGCGCGCAACCCATTTAGCTTTGATTTCACAATCTTCCAATAGTGGACCCATGGAGTCGAATTCGGAACCGTCTTTTGAAGACCATCCATCGAAACGATACTTATCCTTGATCGGAATAGAAGACAGAATATCGGATAAGGTCTGTCCTGGAATCGCTTTGATGGTAGCGAAAGACGCTCCGTTGAGATCTGTTCCACCATTATAATCCAGGAAAATTGATATTTTTGCTAGATCTTTCTTGAAAAACCATACGAAAGATTCGGTTGTTTCGCTTGGAATCACTATGAGTTTGTCTCCAGATATGCTTGCTTGACAGTTGGATGAAAGAACCTCAATCCCTTCGAGTACATTTGCATCGAACAGCAGTTTTCCATCAACGTACGTCGGATCATTCAAACCCTCATAGTACGGGAGATAAACGGTTGTAGCTCCGCACGCGTACCCGATCATGACATCTCCTAGACGCTGGAATTTGGCGTAATCATCCACCGTGCATCCGGGGCCGAAATACATGGTAATCGCCCTGTCATTGGTTCCGAGATATGACTCATAATCCGAATAGAATATATCTCCGCCCAAGACAAAGATGCTATCAAGATTCTTACAACCCTCCAAAGCGCCCTCTGATAATACAACCTCTGACAATCTGAGTTCACGAACTGAAACAGCGTCTGAATAAACACCTGAACCCTGATACACCTGGCGACACAGAGCATCTTCCCATACGTCGATATCGCGCAGATCGATAACGTCCGAAGAATCGGTCCATAGTAACAAACGATTCGTACCATTCTGGAACGTTAATTGGCGGGTATCCTCATCGTACTTGAAATATGGATTTTGTCCTTCAACACGAACCTCTTTGACATTGTTCAGATTCTTTGAGAGAAGAACCCGAACGCTCTCATCCAGTTCCAACACTCCGGTTCCATCAACCACGCCTTTGCCTTCAACACGACCGTCGCCGATGAAAACTCCCGGATTTGTTTTTACAGAGGATCCTCCTAGATTCCAGATTTCCTCTAATTGAAGGCATGGCCTGAGGTCCACAGCCATATTATTCTCTGCCAAAGACAGATTGATCCTTCTCAACTCCGACCCTTGGCCGAAAACAAGCTCACCTGCGATATCCTCGAATGCGTTGTCCAAAACCTGGACACTATCGGGTATCTTGATTGAACTGGATGAAGATGCTATACCGCCCTTTGGATATGAAAAAGCACCACCGCCTATCTCAATGACATTTACAGGCAACTTCAAGAATTCAGAAGAATCTATAGTGCGATTAAAAGCCATCGCGCCAATCGTAGATAGTTTGTCACAGTAGGATAAATCTATCTCTCTGATTCCGCTGAGCCCAGCGAATGCAGCCACTCCGATGGAACCTACTTCGGAACCCTCATCGAATTTGATAACCCAGTCTCTGCACTCGAGACTATAATTGCTTGATCCCCAATATCCCTTGTATATCCCATTTCCCGGCTCTTTTTCGTGGGAAATGCTGTCCTGAGTGTCTATAACACCGAAAGCCAATGCACCGATAGACTCGACGGAGGCAGGCATTCTGATACCGTACTGATGATTGAATGACACTGGACTCTTCGAGTTATAGAACTTCGCAAAAGCCAAGTCCCCTATTGTTCTCAGAACAAAACCATCGCCTATGGTAACCTTTTTCAAGCTAGGTGACATGCGAGTTGGTGGATTCCGAGTAATAGCTATTACAAACATTACAGACAGCTGTTATTATACGCACAACCCGTCCTTGTCAT
>LVVU01000070.1 GCA_006954465.1 Candidatus Methanoprimaticola hominis | reverse complement strand
ATTTGTCTTCATCCCCGGACCTGACGTCCGGGAACGTAGTAGAGGACGTCCTCGACGCGGACGACCTTCACAGTCTCCCCGATCTCGGCATCGGCCGGGACCTTCAGATCCACCGTCGCATAGCTGCTGGGGTCCAGGACCTGGATCTCGGTGCCGGAGCGGTTCACGACCGTGGCATCGGCCAGATCGGACGACTTCTCGTAGAGCTTGATGGCTGTCATGTCCGCACGGCGCACCGAACGGTCCCTGAAATCGGACAGGTCGACCAACCTTCCGCCGTTCCCGTTGACGCGGGTCAGCACGCAGTGCCTGCCCTGGAACACGACGACATCCCCGGTCCTGTAGTCCGGGAGACGGACCAGATAGGTCAGACGGTACATGTCCTGCCCGTCGGTGGTCTGCCCTACGAGCTTCGGAGACTCCTTGGTCTCGGCGCAGAACGACTCCGCCAGCTCCTTCGCGAGGGATTTGCCCAATGCTATGGACGACAGATACACGTCCACCCCTCCGGTGACGAGCTCCATCTTCGTGATGAACAGCTGGCGGTTGTTGACCGCCTGCCTGGCGACGGAGTTCTCGGTCATGGCGAGCGCCTCCTCGCGGGTGGCGTCGTCCAGCTTCCCCGAGACGGTGCGGATCTGCAGGATCGCCTCGTAGTAGCTGCCCAGCTGCCTGGAGCAGCGCCTGCAGACCGTGTTCTTGATCCTGACGGTGGTGGACGCCTCCCCTTCGGCGGCATATCCCATGACGTCGCAGTCCGCATGGACGGTGACGGCGAACGCCCTGGGGTCCTGCTCCTCCACATAGGAGGATACGGAGACGACCTCCGCGCCCTTCACGGCCATCAGCGCATCGATCGCGGCATCCTGGATGGCGACCATGGGATCGCGCTTGACCCACCTTCCGCCGAAGTCGTACTCGCGGCAGTTGGTGCATAGGTGGAGGTCGACATGGTGGGGGAGGTCGACGAGCTGCCTTCCCGCCAGCCAGCAGTCGATGCAGAGCCCGTCGAGGGACTCCTCGCACTCGACGCCGCATTTGACGCAGAAGTTCACATCAACACCGCCTGAGCGTGCTTCACGCCGCCGATCACCATGACCGCGTCCGGGGAGACGAAGCCCTCGCGGATGGCGAGGTCGACGACCTCGTTCCCCACGAGATTGATGATCGTGGCGATTCCGAGCCTCTGGATGAAGGCCTCCTCCTCCAGGGACTCGCCCATGTAGAAGTCCTCGTGGACCGTGATCTTGGCCTGCCCCTCTCTGAACGTCTTCCCGAGTATGTCCTCGTCGCAGGCCGCGACTATCCTCTCGTCCCCGTGCGTGTGCAACCTTACGTACATGTTCATGCCAGATTGTAGATCCCCGAGGGGGTCTTGTAGATCTCTCCGGCGTCGCTGAGCTGCTTGAGCGCCCTAGTGACGTCGATATCGGCCAGCCCCTGGCTGGAACCGTGCTGAGTGAGCTCCTCGGAGGACAGACCGTCCGCTCCGAACTCCCTGAATATCTGACGGACCACATCGATCTTGTTGCGGTCCTTCGAGCTTATGCCTGTGGCGATCTTGTCGATGTCGAATCCGCCGTCGTCGCTGCCTGCGATCCTGCGGAGATAGTCCTCCACCAGGTCGACCGCGCGGTTGGCATCCAGGTCGGTGACCACTCCGCTCAGCCTCATCTTCGCGGACGCCTCGGACAGACGGACGAACGCCTCCAGCTGCCTGGCCGTGATCGGAACGGAGTTCCCTCCGTTGCCCATGTTCCTAATCCTGAGGTAGCTCTCCTCGATGATCCTCATGGCATCGTCGGTCATGATGGGTGTGATCCTCTTCGAATAGGCCACGTACTTCCTCAGCATCTCCTGCTCGTAGATGGGACGGATGTTGTCCGTCTTGTCGAGGATCTTCTCGGCATCGATGCCGGGGATCTTGTCCCCTTCGTGCATCATCCTGACCTGTCCGCGCTGATGCGCGTTCAGGATATGCTCGGTGATGGCCGTGTCCCTCTTCTTGTCCGGCTTGTCCGTCAGGACGAATATGAGATCGAAACGAGACATCAACGCAGGAGGCAGGTCGATCTGGTCCGCGATCGGCGTGTCCTCCTCGAACCTCCCGTACTTCGGGTTGGCCGCGGCGAGCATGGAGCACCTGCACTGCAGGGTCGCTGTGATACCGGCCTTGGCGACAGAAATCCTCTGCGACTCCATGGCCTCGTGAAGGGACGAACGGTCCTGGTCGGTCATCTTGTCCAGCTCATCGATGCAGGCCAGTCCCTTGTCCGCGAGGACCAACGCACCGGCCTCCAGGGTCCACCTTCCGTCTCCGAAGTCGTCCCTCACTGCGGCGGCCGTCAGTCCTGCGGCGGATGCCGATTTACCGGACGCATAGATTCCACGGGGCGCCAGAGCGCTCATGTACCTCAGCAGCTGGGATTTCGCGACTCCGGGGTCTCCGATGAGGAGAATGTGCATGTCCCCTCTCATGACGGTCCCGTCGTCCATCTCCTTGTGGCATCCTCCGAAGAGCTGCAGGGCGATGGCCCTCTTGACCGAATCCAATCCGTAGATCGACGGCGAGATCGAATGGACGACGTTCTCGAAGAGCTCCGGGTCCATGGACATCTCCAGGATCTTCTTCTCGTCCTCCTCGGTGATGACGATCTCGTCGTACTCGTGCTGCTCGAACTCCACGGAGATGACGTCGAGATAGATCTCAAACACCGTGGACTTGTCCCTCTCGTTCTTCTCGGCGGAACGGAGGATGCCGTTCAGGGTGACCCTGTTCCCCGCGGTGACCTCTCCGGCGATGTCGTCCTCCACGTATCCCGTGATCCTCTCGGGCTGGGCTCCGCCCCTGAGCCCCTCGGGGCTCTCCTGGATCTCGATCTTCTGCGTATCGATGTAGACGGAGGCCTTCTCATCCAGGTTGAACCTCGTGGAGGCCTTGTTGCATCCCCCTTCGGGGTTGTTGCACATCAGAGGCTCCTTCAGTATCATGCCGGGCTGTGCGACCCAGATCTCCGCCCCGCACCTGGCGCATCTGAAGAGGGCATGGGTCATCCTCGGCCTGACGGTGGTGACCTTCCTGGCGAGACCTTCGACGGCCACGAGCTTGCGGAGATGATCCGCCCTCAGGTTGCGTATATCGACCTTCGCGTCCCTCGGGAGATTGAATATCCTGACATTGATCTCCTCGCCGGGGCGGTTGATGTTGGGCACCAGGGACATGACGGTCCTGCGGGCGATTTCGAGACAGCGGTCCGGCTCATCGAGCACGAACATGGCGAAATCGACGCTCATCGCGTTGATATCCGCATAATCGACCCTGACGCTCTTCTTCTGAGGGAAGTTGTCCGCGATGCATGAGATCATGATGCGGTACTTGTCCCGGGAGAAGACGTCGTTCCACGCGGCCTGGATGTCCTCATCCTGATAATTGGACGGCATCAGTCGACCTCCTTCGAGCGGCACTCGTCGTCGACCCACCAGACCCATCCGCCGCGATCGACGGAGGCCTGGCCCTTGATGAGGCCTGCCTTCCTGTATTTCATGAACGTCTTGGCGAGATCGTCGGGGCATCTGTACTGGAAAGCCTGTTCAAGCCTGTCGGTGGCCTCTCTGGTGGTGACCTTGTCATCGCCGAGGGCCTCCCATATCATTCCGAGAAGGTCGTCTGCGCCCATACGCCGGAACCATGTGTGCATCCATGATAAACATTCCCGAACGACGTTGGAGAACAGGCGTCCGGAGCGGGCTCGCACATGGCCGACGCCGTTGGAACCGCTCCGATGGAATCTACATGAGCCAGATGCTCCGGGACGGCCCCTGCCGTTCCGGATTCCGAAGATGCGCGGTCAGGCGCCGTCCCCGTCGTCCTCTTCCCCGGGCTCATGACCGAGGATGCCCTTCAGATACTCGTTCTGAACGGCGACGACCTCCGTGCTGTCCTTCGCCTTGGAGTAGTCCTCTAGCATGTTGCCGTTGAGCCTCATGAACTCCGGGGCCCAGTTGAATCTCCCGAGGAACTCGGAAGCCTGCTCCTTCTCCCCGAGGATGTACAGCGATGCCATGACCGCCTCGGCGCTGTTCAGCTCCATCGGACGGCCCCAGTTGATGGGGTTCGATGCCAGCAGATACGGGAGAGCGCGCTCCTCGACCCTCTTGGCACGGGGGAACTGATCGATGTTGGACCAGGTCAAGTCCATCACCACCAGGCCCTTGCGGGCATGATGGATGTCCGCAGGCGAAAGGGCGCGATCGGAGAACGGCGAGAGCACGATGGAGCCGGAGGGGATCGCACGGAGGGCCTTGACCTCCTTCCCCAATCCGAACTTCATCATGCGCTTGGCGGTGCACTTCTTCGGATCGCACTGGCATTCGTCGTAGATCAGAACGGGGATCATGCGACGACCATGCTCTTGAGGGATTCCGGATCCTCGAGGTGGACCCTGACCCACTCCTTGACCTCGTTCATCGAGGCCACGTACTCGTGGAAGAGCTCCAGGTCGTCGGTGGCGGTGAACTCGGAACGCTGCTTGACCTGGGCGAGGATCTGCTTCCCCTTCCAGGGGGTCCTTCCGGACCACTCGTCGAAGGTGGGCTTGTCCATGTAGATGACGAAATCGTAGTCCTCGTCCTCCCTCAGGAAGTCCCTGTCCTTGAAATCCTTGGAGATCTGGCGCCTGATGTCCTCTCCGCTGTCGTACATCGAGGAGATCATATCGCAGTCCATGATGTCCTTCTCGGGACCTGCGCTGTAGAGCTCGTAGCTGTCATCGTAGAGCTGCCTAGCGAAGTACTCGGCCATCTGGGAGGCGAAATCGTTCTTCTGCTCGACGAAGAGCACGCGGACCTTCGGTTTGGACTCCTTCTTCTTGAACATCTATAGGACCTGACCGTCCCGAGAACCCGACGCTGATAAATACCCTCGCAGAAGGGAGGGGTTTGCGCGATCCCCGCGGAGAGCGGGGATCTATGTCACCAAGGCGGCTGACCGTTATGGGACATCACGTATGCGTTATACTCCTTGGCTAAGGCGTACGAATCGTACATACCATAGAACCACAGGATGACCGTCCCGACCCATGTGAACAGAGTGATGAAGCCCAGCGCACTGCATAAGATCTGGGCGATGAGCAGCGCCACACCCTTGCCGGCTTTCCCGACATAGATGTGTCCGAGACCGGTGATGAATAGGGACATCAGCAGCGCGAGGTCCTCGGACCTCTTGTTGTACGTCATTCCAGGATCCACCGTGTCCGTGCGTACGGACGGGGCTGCGGACTCCGCTGGGCCATCCGCCACTATGCATCCGCATTCGGGACAGAACCTCCCGCCTTCGGGGATCTCCTTGCCGCAATTACGACAGTACATCTCGTTCCTCCAACCCTTCATGCTGATGATGTTATATGAAGTGTAAACCAGTTCCGCAGCGATGGCTGAACAGCGACAGGACAATAATTATTAGTCCGACCCGCCCATCGAGTTTCGCCACGGTGATGATCGTTTTTTGAGCCGATCGATGATGATAGACGGGCGAGCTGAGTGGCACATCCTTCTCGACGAAATCCGTTAATACGGTCCTTCGAATCCTTTCAACATGCCTACGCTCCAAGTAGCCCTGGACCTCATGCAGCTGAACAGGGCCATCATCATCGCCCGCGAAGCGGTAGAAGGGGGAGTCGATTGGATAGAGGCAGGAACGCCTCTGATCAAGAGCGAAGGAGCCGAAGCGGTCCGCACGCTCAGAAGGGAGTTCCCCGGAAAGAAGATCATCGCCGACACCAAGACCATGGATACAGGATCCTTCGAGGTCGAGATCATGGCCAAGGCCGGCGCTGACATCGTCACCGTGCTCGGTCTTGCCGACGATGCCACCATCGAAGAGGCCGTCATGGCCGGTCGCAAGTACGGCGCCGAAGTCATGGTTGACATGATCAACGTCCCCGACAGGGTCGAGCGCGCCAAACGCGTGGAGGCCCTCGGGGCATCCTACATCTGCATGCACATGGGCATCGACACCCAGATGAGGGGCGAGGAGCCTCCGATAGATGTTCTGAAGAAGATCGTCGATGCCGTCTCCATCCCCGTCGCCGTCGCCGGTAGCATCACCGCGAAGAACGCGGGGGATTATGTCGAAGCGGGAGCATCCGATGTCATCGTCGGAGGAGCGATCATCAAGACCGATAACATCACAGCGGCCGCACAGGACATCAAGAAGTCCATGAGCGGTGCGAAGGTCGACACGAACCTCGCGAAGAAGTACAGCGAGGAGGACCTCTTCGAAGCATT
>LVVU01000069.1:13121-14955 GCA_006954465.1 Candidatus Methanoprimaticola hominis | reverse complement strand
AACAATCGCGTGCGAGTCCCGCACACAAATGCACAAAGCTGTTCAGCGTCAGCTATCTGCGGCTGTATTAAATCAGAATAGGGGTGCCGAATTCACGTTTTACAGAACGGGAAGCAGTTGTCGATGTGGATGACGATGTTGATGAAGCGAATAAGTCGTAGGTCCCAGCGTCCTCTTTGAAGAGAACCTTGTCTTCACTTCCGACAAACCATGGGATGTATCCGAGTTCTCCGGACTCCTTCATTCCTATGATCTTCGTCCATTCCCTGTACTCTGGACTGGCAATATCTTTGAAAAGGCTGGTATCGATGCCTTTTCCACCCGAATAAACTGAACCGTTAACCACCCCTTGGATGGTGATGTCGACTTTTCCTGCAAAAACCTGTGCGACGTTCAGAAGCCCATCAACGCCATATTTGCCATCCAGTCCCCAGGTCCCGTTGTAACTCGTGATTACGGGTGTGCTCTGGCCGCCTCCGTATACGCTTCCCTTCACAACGGCATCCTTGCCCACCGTTATGTCGATGGATTTGGCGGTCAGCTTCGAATATCCTGTCGTGTCGAAGAAACCATACGGCCTCTGATCCCACGGACTCTTACCATGATAATTCGAGAGGCGACCTTCGGTGTCATGAAGAACCTTATCGAATCCGCCACGTCCTCCCCCATAGACATCCTTGAGGATCTTCCCGCCGCTAATATCGATCTTCACTTCGGTGGTATCGGATCCCACGACACCTCTGAATCCGCCTCCGTAGACGTATCCGACGGTTCCGCCTTCGATGTTGATGGCGATCTTTCCTACAACAGTAGATTGTTCAGAAGGGGAGCCCCAGGTATCATAACCTCCTCCGAGGAGCATAGCTACCTTGGCGTCATCCTTCACGACCAGATTCACATCGCCGACGTTGCCATCTGTCCCGACACTGCTCATACCGTCGGTGATACCACCGCAAGCGATGTGCTTGACCAGAGCATTCCCGGATATCACGAGATTGGCGCTACCTACACGGGTATCGCCCCTGCGCCCTCCGCCTTGAACATCCCAGACCTCCGAATCCCCGGATAGATGGATATTGGTAGAGCCGATTACACAATTCTTATTCTCGTTGTATCCTCCAGAAGATCCGTTAGAACCGCCGGTGATGATGGTTGATTCCGTTAATTTCGGTTTCAACTTCCATCCGTTCGGATCAAGATGTTCCTCTTCGTAAAAATCCCCCGGCATGTACAGAGAGGTGGCATAGATATTCGTAGAACCTGAAATATTCCCCGCACCACTTGCAGATCCCCCTGCAAGTGTATCCAGAATCGTTACATCACGGAGGACGACCTTCGTATCTCTCTCGATTGCGGCGCCTCCGCTTCCCGAACCTCCGAAGATGTTGCCATAGATCCCGGAATGGACTATGAGGGAAGTGCTGCGGATATCGCCGGTACCTCCGCCGAAGAGCTGAGGATATTCCGTGACCGATTCCGAATCCCCGGTATCGACCCCGGTTCCGATTATCTGCTTATGACCGTTTGCAAAAAGACCGCCGGAACCGTCTCCGTGATTAGGTTGATGCGATCCATTCAGACGGATACGATCGATGATGACATCCGAATTCAGGATATGATTGGCGGAACCTGCATCGAGCACCGGAGCGGAACCTATTCCGCGAATCGTGACTGGTTTGTTCAACTGGTTCGGGAGGGTTTGTGTTCCATCCACCAAGACGATGCTGGTGTAGGGATTCCCGGTCGCAGGAGCCTGATTGAGGGCATCCTGAAGGGTCGTCGAACGATCGGCCACGGATATATATTCCAGAGTAACCCAATTGGCGAAGAGATG
>LVVU01000069.1:6768-13116 GCA_006954465.1 Candidatus Methanoprimaticola hominis | reverse complement strand
GATTGTGGTCGTGGTCGGAGGATTATTGAGAACATCCCCTGGGTCGACTGTTCCAACAAATCCATCACCAGTCTCGGCGAAGTCCAGGCGATAATTCCAACCGGCAAATACCGTTGTTGTGTTAACCTGATAGACTTCTATCCTATTCCAATCAGAATAGTATCCATCTACGATTCCTCCGGATTTCTCGATGGTGTCTTTCCAGAACTGAGGATTGTACTCGGTGGAAACGAAGGAACCGCGATATTTCACGGTGACCTTCTCACCCGTTCCATCCCCTTTGTGATATGTGACGGTATATTCCGTCCCTTTGTAATCGTCGGGCTCGCTATCGAGCGTGTCCAACGAGATGAATATAATTGCGGAGGCGACGATCGACAAAAGGATCAAAGCCGATACGAGGACGTGCTTCCTGTAGCGGATGTGTGCTGCGGAGCATCCGCTCCCGCATCCGTTGCCGTTACGCCTTGTATTTCCGTGATGTGATCCGCATGTCATGGTCTCGACCTCGGAGAAAGGGTTCCGACGGGGGTGAGAGCCCCGTCGGGAAGTGGTTTCGACCACGGTCCCGCAAGGGAGTGAGAGTCCCTGCGTAAGAAGGGCCGCCCGATGGATCCAAACACGGGAAGTCCATCGGAACATTGTTCGACCACGGTCCCGCAAGGAGTGAGAGTCCTCGCGTAAGAAGGGCAGGACGGCGGAATACACGCATGAAGAACAGACCGTCCGGCCGGGTTTAGCGTGATGATGCGATTATGTGAGCGTGAATGATCGTCCGCTCCGTCAGGAGCGGGAAGATAGCATCCGCTGATGCATTCGATTATTAAGTCCATGGAAATGGGCATACAACCCTTGTACGGGAGGTCGGAGGCCCTTCCGGGCCTCCATGGTTTGCTGTTCAGGTTACTGGATCGTTCGTTTCCGAAACGATTTGCACTCAGCTCCTCATCAAACGCATCGCGACGATGATGGCCATGATGACGATCAGGACCACCAGGACGATGAGCAGATAGTCGGTGAGCGAGAGACCGTCATCCTTCTCGGGAGTCGGGCCGGGAGCAGGAGTGTATCCGGAGGCGGACACGCCGGAGAGCTGTATGTGATACTCGCGCATCTCTCCGGAGACCTTGAAGGACATTCCGGACTGATTCTGGCCGTTGACCGAGAGGGTGGCGTTTCCGGAATAGCCGTTCGACAGGGTGTAGGTGACGTTGTATGTGCCTGCCTTGAGCTTGTCCATCACGTACATACCGTTGACCATCTTGGTCACGAGGTTGCCGTTGAGAGCGACGTTCTCGATACCTGCACCGAGAGCGACCTTGACGGTGTAGATGTTGTAGTCGATCTTCGCAGAGACCTTATCGACCTCTCCGATCAACTTGTCGGTCTTCTCGGCCTCTCCGGCGACGAACCATCCGAGGAAGTCTGCATCGGTAGGTACGTAGATGACCCTCTGGATGGCAGGACTCTCCTTGAAGTCGGCAGCGGCGTACCCGGTAAGGTAGGTCGCGCCCTCGACCTCGAAGACGGTGGTCTTGTAGGCGGAATCCTTGGCGAATGCCTCGGGGACGGTCGTATCGGGAGCGACGAGAGCGTATTTCTCGACTGCGACGTTTCCGGAAACGGAAGCGGCGGCTCCTGTGTTGCCCTGATCATTCTGGTTCTGGACCGCCTTCTTGAGGATCGTCGAATCGACTCCGATGAAGAGGATCTCGAACTCCGCCTTGGCGACGGAGATGCCGTCCGCATCGACAGCAGAAGCATCGATGCTTCCGAAGACGGTAGCCTCGATGGCCCTGAGCATTCCGTTCTCGATCATGACGACACCGGGGACGGTCAGCTTGGCGACACCGAGTCCGGAACCGTTCTGAACGGTGACGGTTCCTGCAACATTCAGAGCGGAGGCTTCGAACACGGCAGGCGCATTCTTGATACCGCAGACGATCAGATCGCCGTTGACGACGGCCTTGTCGGCTTCGGATCCGAAGTTCTTGGCGATGAAGACCTTTCCGTCGAAGACGACAGAGGTGTCGGTCTTATCGTCGATGTCGGCAACGCTTCCGTTGATCATCAGGACGACGGCATCTCCGAGGACGCCGTTCTCGATGCAGAGCATCTCCTTGACCTTCGCCTTGACGGCGATGCTGTCGTCTCCGGAGACGAATCTGGCATCCACATCGCTTCCATCAGCGACATCGAAGTCAACGTAGCTGAGGGTGACGGTTCCGGTGAGGTTCGCCTTCTCGACGTTGATCTTTACGACCTTCTCCTTCTCTCCTGCGATGGAGATCTCTCCGAGAGCAATCTTTCCGTCCTTGTCGGCCTTGAAGACGACGGAGTAGTCCTCCGCCTTCATGGCATCGGCTGCTCCGTTGGCGTAGGTGGTCAGGACGTTCTTCCCGTCCTTTGCCAGGGTGTAGTACGCTCCGGGCAGGACGAGATTCTGCTGGGTGATGGGGACGGCGTCTCCGACATACAGGATGTATCCGGTGTAGGAGATGGCGCCTCCGGCGGTCTTGACCTTTCCGTTGTTGTCCACCTCGGGCTCGTCGAGGATGATTCCGGAACCATCATCGGTGAGATCGAGGGTTCCCAGGATCGTCAGAACTCCCTTCTTGGCGACGTTGACCATCTTTCCGTTGAGGTCAAGGGTGACTTCATCCTTGACGGTGACGGACTTCAGATCGGGGATGTTCCTCTGGATGGTGACGGTCTGTCCGGGATCGGCGGTCTCGAGAGCGGTGTAGATGTTGGTCCACTTGGCGAATCCGTTGGGGTCCTGAGTCTTTCCGTCTGCCTTTACGGCGTGGGATTCGACATCGGATGCAATGGCTGCCCTGTCGTCGACGAATCCGTTCCTGAGGGACGAATCGATATTGCTGGCCTTGGCAGCGTACAGGGTTCCATAGACCTCGATTCCCTTGGAATTGTTGTTCCTGAGCATGATTCCGTTGCCGGAGGCGAGACTCAGGACCACATCGGTGCTGTCCTCGCTGCCGATGTTCAGCATGGAATTCTCGGTCAGCTTGACGACGGTTCCCGCAGGGATCTCGGCGCTGGCGGTCAGCGTCTGCACTCCGTAGGCGGAGACCTCCTTGGTCTTCGCGGCATTGAGTGCGGCGATCGCCATGTCGAAGGACACGTACATGTACTTGCCGTACAGGGTGGCATTGACCGTCCTGTCGGCTCCATGGATTGCCGCGAGTGAAGCGATCGATCCATCGCCGGTGACGGTGACGGTAGCTCCATTCTCGAGCGCGATCATGGACTGGACGTTGCCTGTCGTGTTCTTGAAGTTCGCTGTGATGGCCGCCTTGACCATAGTCTCTCCATCGAACTTGAGCTCTGCGCCGGCGGAAACGGCGACAGGAGCCGCGACCTCCGCATCCCTGAAGGATGCGACGACCTTCTCTCCGAGGGAGAGGTCCTTGTCGATCATGATGGTCGATTTCTCCGCTGCCATCGCCCTGATCTCTGCAGAGTACTCCTCCACCTCGGGGGAGTTCAGGTTCTGGTCGTAGATGATCTCGCCGTCAACGGAAACGTTTCCGGAGACGGACATGACCGAGACGTGCTTCGTCTGATCCTTGTACTCACCCTTCGTGACCTTGGTCTCTGTGCTGGAGACGGATACGGTTATACCGGAGACGGCTGCGCCGTATCCGAAGGGATCGTACTCGCCCTGAACGACTCCTGACTTGACCTTGATCATGCCTCCGATGGTGAGTTCGTTGATTCCGACAAGCGTCTTCTTGTTGTTCTTGTCCTTGTAGTAGACTCCGTCATCGGTGACGGTGATGGTCCCACTGGTGCTACCGATATTGCCCGCGTTTGTTCCGAGAACGACCTTCTGGATTGAGAGGGTTCCGTTCTTCTTCATCATGACATCGAATCCGGATGTCGGAACATCGCTGGCGATGGTGAGGTTGCCGTAGACTGTGAACTTGGTCCTCTTCTGCTCGCGTTCATCTCCCTCGACGTGCCCTGTAACGGTCAGGGTGGCATCCTCGGAGACCTCGATGTTCCCGAAGATGTCTCCGGCGACCTCGGCAGCGGACTTGATGACGATCTTCGCATTGACATCCGTGGCGAAGACCCCGTCGACGTTCACGGTTCCGGAGATGGTCGCCTCGCCGTTTCCACTGACGAGGAACATTCCGGGAACCTTCTCGGTCGCGGACTCGTCGGCGCCCTCGACCTCCAGGTTGCCCTGGATATCGGCGATGCCGTAGATGTTCAGCTTCGCTTCAGAGGAGACCTTGATGGTGACTCCTGCAGGAACGACGAGCTTTCCGTAGATGGTGATCTCGGCACCTTTCTGGAGGACGGTGTCCTTCGGAACGGTAACGAGCTGGTTCTCGCCGAACTCGGTAGAGGTCAGGATGGATCCGGAGAACGAGGCGTCCTCGTACTCCTTCTCGACGGCCTTGAATTCGACGTCCTTCGTGACGGTGTACTGTCCGTTCGCATCGAGCTCGGGGGTTACGATGTAGCCGGGCTTCTTCAGCTCGACGGTAACGACGGTTCCCGTGGGAACCGTTTCTCCGGACGCCAGCATATAACCGGCCTTTACAACCATCAGATCCTCGTCGAAGGTGACCTTGCAAGGAGTCTTCATAACGAACTTCGCGGTAACGGTGACATCGGATGCAGGCATCGTGAACTTGTTGTCTTTGACAGGGACGTCTTTTCCGTCCTTGTCGGTGACCTTCAGGCTCCCGGGTGCGAGGATGTACTTCTCTTCATCGGCGGGAGTGGCGGTCAGAGTGACCTCTGCTCCTGCCTTGGCTTTGGAGGGGGAAGCGGCGACGCTTCCGTTCTCGATATTCTCAGCGATGTTGACACTGTAGGTAGGTTCGGTGACAACAATGAAATTGCCCAGGATTGTGACATCCTCTGCGGGCATCGTGAAGGAATATCCGTCCTTGTCATCGATCACGCATGAAGGTGCGGTGATCAGTTGATTCAGTTCGTATCCATCATCGGGTTTGACGATGATATTGACCTTGTCTCCTTCTCTTGCAACCTTCTGCTCGGACGTGATGGTACCGTTCTTGATACCGTCCTGCACCGAGATCTTGTAGGTCTGGTATGTGTACTGCTCATTCTTGTCGTTCGTGAGAACGATTGAAATCGTCTTCGCGGTCTTATCGACAAACTCAGGGACGTTGATATTGTATCTACCCTCGAGGTACCTCGGAACGAACGTATCGCTAATCAGTACTCCGTCAACGGTGTAAGTACCGCGAAGAATCTGTCCGACATCTCCTCCCAGATCGAGATCGAGGAATGTAATCCCGCCGGCCTCAGAGTAGTTGATATCTCTGATCTCTTTGGGTTCTGCAGCATCAACTACTGAAGCGAAAGCTATGATTCCGGAGATCAGAATCAACGCCATTGCTACTATGGTTATACTTTTAGAATTCAACGATTAGGCCTCCTTCATAGGAAAATGATCGCTGAACTCTCACTGAATTCTGTTCCAGAAATGGAATACTGGAACGAAGCTATGAGAGAAACAATATCTTTGTCACTAGGTAATTGAATGGACCCGACCTGATATTCGGAATATCCGTCGGCGTTGACGGACACGTCCATGACATCCTGTATCGCATAGGAACGATCGTTAATCACTACAATGTGAGTGTAGTAGACCTTGAGAACTCCCGAAGGGACGGCGTTGCCATCCAGAGCCGTGATGGAGTACTGGATTCCCCCATCCATGGACTTCAGGGTAACGGTCATGTTCTGGCTGGGATCCTTCGGCTTGGGTGTGTACTCGGCGACGAGGATCATTCCGTCGGTCACGGTGGTGTTGTCGGAGATCGGCTCGTTGTTGTACATCCAGACCATGGTGTATCCGTCCATCATGGCGGCCTGCTTGACCTCATCGGGTATGAAGAGGGCTCCGAGGGGGAGCACGTACCTCTGGATCTGGCTTCCGTAGACGAAGACGACCTCTCCGGTGGTGGGTTCCACGGGGATCGCGGTGTACTGGGCGACGACGATCATTCCGTCGACGACCTGGGTCTCCTCGGAGATCGCGACTCCGTCGTAGTACCATGCGAGATCGAATCCTTCCCTCTGGGCTTCTGCAATGATATCCTCGGGGACCACGAGTGCTCCGCGTTCGACGGTGGCCTTCGTGACCTTGTTCCCGTAGACGAAGAAGACCTCGGCGGAGTCGGGGTCGACGGGGGTGGCGGTGTACTTGGCGATGACGACCATTCCGTCGGCGACCTGGGTCTCCTCGGTGATCATCTGTCCGTTGCAGTACCATGCGAGATCGAATCCTTCCCTCTGGGCATCTGCGATGATGTCCTCGGGGACCACGAGTGCTCCGCGTTC
>LVVU01000069.1:0-6707 GCA_006954465.1 Candidatus Methanoprimaticola hominis | reverse complement strand
GCGGGAGTGTTGGATGCATAGAAGTGGATGGCGTTGGTAGCATCGATGTGCTCCTTCTTGATCACATAGAAGGAGTTCCCGGCATAGTACTGGTCCACGGGCTCATCGTTGGAATCGGTGAAGGACAGCCTCCACTGCTTTCCGTCGGAAGGAGTGGGGAGCAGGAAGTAATCTCCGATCTCGAACTGAAGGTGGTTGCGTAACATCTGAGCGGCATCAGGATTAACACCCTGGAGCTTGTCCAGGAGGTAGGCGTAGGCGATGAGGTTCTCGGTGAAGGTCATCGTGTTGTACGTGTCGTGGAAGACGATCCTCAGCTCTGCAGGGTAGAGACCGGAGAGATCGACGGTGTATGTTGCAGGCAGGAGGCTCAGGTTCTCAGTGTTGGNCAGTGATGGTGATGATTCCATCCATTGGCAGCTTCTTGACAGTGACCTCGAGCCTGACGTATTTTCCATCTGCTGTGAACGATTCTTCGGTTATCTTGGCTCCACCAGAACCTTTGAATTCAACACCGCATCCGTTCTCACCGGACTGGTTCATCAGTGCGAGATCGTGAGCGGTTACTCTCAGGTAGAAGATATAATCGCCGGACTGGGAATCCCTTTCGACGGGCCCCGAGGCATTGTACCTGAATCTGTTCTCGGGATCTTTCTCGACTGTTACATCGGTCTTGGATGGAACATTATCGGAGTCGAAGTTCACGGCTTCGACGGTGAGATAATCATCCAGCTTCACGAATTCGTCGACTTTTATTTCCAGCTCGTAATCGCTTCCGAACGTGTTGTTGGTCTCCTCGATCTCGACCTTGAACTTGTAGGTCATTCCTGCCTTGTTGTTGAGGTAGGCACCGCCGAGCATGGCGTCCAGGTTCTCCTGAGCGCTTCCGTTGTCGTTCGCTCCGATCTGCTGGGTGTACGGATTCTGTCCTTCGACCGTGGCGGTAGCCGTGATGGGGACTGCCAGGGGATTGGGCGTGATCCTGATCATACCGGGCTTGTAGGCCATGGCGGTCCAGAACTCTCCATTGGTCGTGTCTTCGAGCATGATAGAGGTTGTGGCCTTCAGGACCTCAACCCTGATGGGCTTTGTCATTCCCTGGAAGATCTCATTCTCGGAAGTGGCATCCAACTGGACCCAGTACTCTCCTACATTGACGACCTCCTCCACGGGCTGCATGTTGCCCTCCTCATCTATTATGTTGAAGATGGGCTTGTACCAGGTCGAGGGGATCGTTGTGGGTTCACCATCTTTGATGGTGTATTTGACATCGAAGATGAATTGGTCCTTCAGGTCGTTACCTGTGTATGTAGGATTGGATCCGGGAGTGACGGTGACGAGCTCGGACGAGAAGTCGGCCTTGAGGATCTCGAGATCTCCGAAGATGATAAGGTTCCTGGTCTGAGGATTCGCCTGATTTTCAGGCGCATAGGTCAGTGTGATCGCCGCCTTCACCGCGTTGGGATAGTATCCGGGATCTACGATGTCGGACGAACTCTCGCCCAGGACGGGGCTGTAGGAAAGACCGATGACGGAGAGGATACTCTTATCGATCAGAGGAATGACCTCTGCACCGGCAGCCTGGAGCCTTTCCTCGTCAATCATCTCGCCGTTCCACTGGACGGCGATATCGCGGATACCGAACCAGACATCCTCATGTGGGCCGAAGTTCTGCATCCTTACTTTGTAGAAGAAGCCGTCTTTGAGCCTGTAGTGGGAGTCCACGAGCATGAATCCGTACCGATTCTCATATCCATCGAGGGTAATCATGGACTCCTCGGCAGGTATGTAGACGAATCTCCCCATTTCGTTGGCGTCGCCAGTCTGACCGAAATCGACGGAGCGCCTGTCAGCGAGAGACAGGGTTCCGGAGTTCTGCATCTCTCCGCCCTTATCGATCTTGATCGTACCGTCGACTCTGATATTAGACCCAGCCTCGACGATCAGTTTGGCACCGGATTTGACGGTGACCGCCACACCGCGGGGGACGTTGGCGTTGAGCTTCGCAACCCCGCTGTTTACGATGATCTCGGATTCGCTCTCGGAGATATCTCCTCCGACGACAATGGAACCGAGAGACACAGAAAGTCCTTCGAGGCCGCAGTTCACAGTTTTGAACTCGACTTCGTTGGTGACGCCTTCTGCAACATGGAGGGCGGTTCCGCTGAACAGAACGTTGTAGAATTCGAATCCGTTCTTGTTGACTTTCCCGTTAGAGGCGACAAGGCCATTGTCTCCCCTGTCATAGAATCTGAGGTTTCCCTCGACCTTCGGAACCACAGGGGTTTCCCCGTCTGTGTCTGCAGGGTTTCCGTTGAAAACGAAAGGTACTTTTCCTTCAGTGCTGGGGAAGTTGCACCTGAGCTCTCCTGCCTTGATGTTCGAGTCGCCGAACAGTTCGGCCTTACACAGCTTCAGTTCTGTGAGTTTCTCCTCAGTTTGTGCAAACTGATTAACGCCCCCTTCCTTTGTGTAAAGGCCTACGAATCCGGACGCATCGAATGTCGAATCCACGAGTTTCGCAGCGTAGACGCAAGCATCCTTAACCTTCACCGTCGAGTTCTCGAGGTTCCAGTATCCCGCGACAGACGTTCCATCTATGGAGACGGTCATGTCGGCTTCGGAGTCGGTGAAAACGAATCCGACGTTCTGGACGGACCCTCCTTTATAAGTGAACTTCGATTCATTGCTGAATTCGAAGACCGTGTTGCACTTACTGGTCTGGATAGTGGATATCTTGGAGTTGGTTGTTTCGATCGTGAAATTCGATTTATCGAATCCGATGTATACCCCCAACTTGCTGGTTGATGCATCGCCCATGTGGATGAGTGATGCCCCCTTGTCACCTTCAGCAGGTGCCAATCCTATCAAGGCCAGACCGGCACCCTTGACGAAGATAGTAGCTGTACCCTCCGCACTTCTGTTGGCTAACAGTTCGCTTTTGGCGTCTGTGGATTTCAGTGTCAGAGTGTATTTCTCTGTATCAGAACTCGATTTGATATTCAACGCTTTGCCGTTGAGATCGAATGTCTTCAATTCGAGTGTGACATTCTTCGTCAGCGTTACTTCTTTGCTTTTCTGTAACGTGACGACACCATCGACAGCATCGGGCAATCCGAGACTATCCGGCGTCACCACTGTGCTGGTCTGGTCGTCACCGGACACTGCTGACGGAACTACCGCCAGCACTACCAGGGTGACCGCCAGCACGGCGAGCACTGCCAGGAGCTTCTTGGAGCCAAGCTCCCTCCCGGCGTGGTTGATTTTCGTTTTCATGTCTATTCCTCCGGGCTTCCGCCCAGATTTCTAGCATCACGCACTCCATCCTCTCCGATGCTCGTCAACATGATGCTACATAGACTCAGACGACCGACATATTAGTGGGTGGCCTCAGATGACTCAATCGTGGTCCTAATTTTATATATGATTCCACACACTCGCTTCGAAAAATGGATTTTTAATGTTTCTAGTACCCATTAAAGTACTATTATAGTATTCACATACCATGATACCATAACCTTGTAATATGCATATCATGTATAGTCGAGTCACCGTCTTGCGACTGCATTGGCCTACGAATCCCTCGTCTTACGGATCCGACTATGCTTCGAGCGTGAACAGACCTGCTCGATGATCGAGAGACGGACTTGCTGATCGGAGAGCAACGGCAAATCCGCCTTTCCGAAAGAACCGACGAAAGCCACCCTCGTCAGGTAGAGAATATAGAAAAAGGTCGGAAAGGGGGACGAGCCCCCTATCCGTTTTCAAGGGGACAGCCTTGCGGGGTCCCTGGGGAAGAGGATGGCCTCTCTGATGTTCGGAAGGTCGAGGGCCTTCACGAGAAGCCTTTCGATACCGATGCCCCATCCGCCGTGGGGAGGCATCCCGTACCTGAAGGACTCCAGATAGAAGGAGAAGTCCTCGGGGTCGAGCCCCTTCTTCTCCATCCTCTCGACCAGCTTGTCGTACCTGTGCTCCCTCTGGCCTCCGGAGGAGATCTCCTGCCCCTTGTAGTCCAGGTCGAAGCTGAACGAATACGGCGTCCCGTCCTTCTCCATGATGTAGAAGGGCTTGGCCTCCTCGGGGTACTCGGCGATGAAGTACAGGTCGCATCCCTTGGCGGCCATGTGCTCTCCGACGATCTTCTCACCCTCGGTTCCGAGGTCGTCTCCCTCCTTCAGGGGAAGGCCGGCGGCCTGGACGATGGAGAGGCACTCGCTGTACGTGAGGATGGGATAGGGCCTTGCGGGTACGTTCACCTCTTTTCCGAGGATCTCCAGCTGCTTCGCGCCGCGCTCCTTCAATCCCTTGAGAACATGGTCGACGATCTCCTCGATCATCGCCATGACCTCCTCCTCGTCGGCGATCCAGGACATCTCGCCGTCGAAGGAGATGAACTCCGTCACATGACGGTTGGTGTCGGACTGCTCGGCGCGGAATGCAGGACCTATCTCATAGACGCGGTCCAGACCAGTGGACATGAGGATCTGCTTGTAGAGCTGGGGGGACTGGGCCAGGTAGGCGGGCCTGTCGAAGTACTGGACCCTGAACAGCTCGGCTCCTCCCTCGGCTCCGGCGGCGGAGATCTTCGGCGTGTAGACCTGCTCGAACCCGTTGATACGGACGGCCTCCTCGATGAGCTCGACCATGATAGCCTTGAGCTCGAAGATCGCGCGTACCTCGGGTTTGCGGAGGTCCATGAAGCGGTGGTTGAGACGGGTGTCCATCTCGACGTTGACCTTGTCGACGACACCCAGAGGAAGAGGGACGGCGGCGGGGGAGATGACCTCCGCCGCGGAGGGGATGATCTCCCATCCGGTGGCGGTCTGGTTGCTCTCCTTAACCTCGCCCTCGATGCGCACGACGGACTCGCGGGAGAGGGTCGTGAGCATTCCGAACAGCTCGGGATCGATTTTCTTCTTGGGCATGGTCACCTGGTAGGTGCCGCACTTGTCGCGCATCGTTATGAACGAGATGCCGCCAAGGTTCCTGATGTCCTGGACCCATCCGCCCACGGAGACGGTCCCGTCGCCGACGGCGACCTGTGACGATGCCTTTATGATTGCCATGGTATCGAGTGAAAGGAACGGCCTATATAAGGGGCGCGCGGAGGCGCTCACCTGGCCCTGCCCTGGTTCGCCACCGCATCCATCTTCGCCTTGAGCGCGTCCTCGTCTCCGAGGTACCTCTTGGATATGACATCGAAGTTCTCATCGAACTCGTAGACCAACGGGACGCCGGTGGGGATGTTGACCCCTACGATCTCGTCGTCGGTCAATCCAGACTCCTCCGCTTTCTTGAGCAGATAGGAAGTGGATTGGATGAATTTCCAAGGCTCATCCCAATCATCCGAATTGACCGGTGCTAAATAAGAACCATCGCTTACGTCGTCCGCCCCCGAACCGAAAGCGATATCCGAGTTCTTATCTATATATTGGGAGGCCTCCATCAGGCTGAAGTAGAAATCATTGGCGGCCAACTCGAAATCGGAAGGCTTTTGCCAAAATACGGCGTCGGACACTTGATCCATAGGTGTCATATCCAAGTCGCAACTAGATAGCCCGAGTGTGGCCGATAGCGCTATAATTATATTAAATCGTCTCATACTGCTAATTTGTTTTTTCGTGGAACCTTAGAAAGTTAAGTCAATACCGAAAGAATAATAACGTTGGAACGGATAATTGAATCCGGCTTTGTCCGACTCGGGGTCCCATCCTCCTTTTACGTTATGTATCTCGAATAGATCCTGTCCGCTTACGTAAAAGCGTGTCCGTTCGATGCCTAGTTTCTGTAACGCACCTTTGGGGAGCGTGTAGCCTATCTGGATATTCTTTAGGCGAATGTAGGCGGCGTTGATCTTTTGCAGGGTGGATGCCTGATAATTCCAATGCCGGATTTCTCCATGCGTCAAGCGGGGATAATAGGCGTCCGGGCGATCCTCGTTCCATGTCTGGCCGTAGTAGAACTGGGGCGGGTATCTCCACCAGTCGCTCCAAGGCATGGCGAAGTCTCCTTCACGGAACAAGGTGCGCTTGGCAACTCCTTGGAAGAATACGCTGATATCGAAGTTGTTCCATTTAGCGCCCAGATTCAATCCGAAGGAATAGCGGGGAGTGGTGGAGCCAACGTATTCGGCGTCGCCGTCATCCCCATCTTTATCACCGTAGGTGGAGATCTTACCGTCGCCGTTCAAATCCTTGAACTTCGCGTCTCCGATGCCGATATTGGAAGGTACGCCCTCTAGTTTCTTATAAGCGTCGAGATCCGCTTGGTCCTTGATCACGCCATCGTATACGTAAGCGATAGGAATTCATGGGATAACCTTCCCGGGTCTCGTTCAATCCTAGTTTATAGGTATCGGCACCTCCGTATTCAACTAATTTGTTCACGGCGTCGGTCAACTGGAATTGGGCAGAGTATTCAACGTTGCCGATCTTGTCGGTCCAGTTCAATGTCAACTCGAAGCCGTTCGTGCGTAATTTCCCCGAGTTCGAGTAGGGTGCCTCCGCGCCTAACATGCTGGGATAAGTTACCGGAATTAACATATTATTATTCATTTTTACGAAATAATCAAACGAGAAGCCGAGGCGGGAATCAAGGAAAGCGGCATCGACACCCACGTTGACATTCTCCAGAATTTCCCATGTCCGGTCTACCCCGGCCAATACGTCTAAGCCCATGGCTTGGCTTTGGGAACCGTTTCCGAA
>LVVU01000068.1:2619-17285 GCA_006954465.1 Candidatus Methanoprimaticola hominis | reverse complement strand
TGGACGCCAGCACGGGGTACATACGCTTCGACAACGCGGAGCGTCTGGCCCGGGAGCTGAACGGGACCTACTTCCGCCTGGAGGATCTGAACGCCGATCGGCTCGCCGAATCGGTAAGGTCCGTCATCGGCTGAAGACGGAGCCGCTCCGGGAGAGGACGACCTCCTCCACCTCGACGTTCCTGCCGCAGCCCGCGGCCGCCGCCTTGACGATGTTCGTCAGGGCGCGGCAGCAGGGCACCTCCATCCTGACGACCTTCACTTTGTCAATCGGATTCTCGGACAGGATCGCCAGGACCTTGTCGAATCTGGAGCGGTCGTCGAGCTTGGGGCAACCGATGACTACGGGGCGTCCCTCCAGCATCCTCTTCTTGAAATCGTCGTAGACGAACGCGGTGCAGTCCGCCGCGATCACGATGGTGCCTCTGAAGAAATCCGATCTGGAAGGCACGAGGGCCAGCTGGATCGGCCACTGATGGCCGGATTCGCCGGTGGATGTGCATTCTATGCGATTCACCACGAGTCCCGGAACCGTGTCCGCGGGACGGTCGTTGAAGGATATCGCACCCTGGGGGCAGGCCGGCAGGCAATCGCCGAGTCCGTCGCAGAAGTCCTTCCTGACCAGTTCTGCCTTGCCGTCCACGATGGCCAGGGCCCCTTCGTGGCATGCCTCCACGCAGAGCCCGCATCCGTCGCACTTCGTCTTGTCGATGACGATCTCCTTCCCCAGCATGGAGGACGGAAAGGTTCCGAGGGGTTAAAACGGTTATCAAGAACGCATTCGACAGAAGTCGGATGTATCTTCCAGATGGTGAGAATCGCCCGGTTGAGAGTTCGCATCAGTCTTCCAGATCATCATCATCCCTGAGCATGACGTGGGGCCTTCCGACATCGTTCACCACTCTGGATTTCACACCGTAGACCGTCTTCAGATTGTCCTCGGTTATGACGTCCTCGGGTTCTCCGGCGGCGAATATCCTTCCTTCGGACATCAGGATGATGCTGTCGGAGTACTTCGCTGCGATGTTGATGTCATGGCATATCATGATGACGATGACGTTGCTGTTCCGGGACACGTCCCTGAGGAGATGGGTGACGTTGAGCTGGTGCCTGATGTCCAGATTCGCGGTCGGTTCGTCCAGGAGGAGGATCCTGGGCTGCTGGGCCAGACCCTTGGCCACCATGACCTTCTGCAGCTGTCCTGCTGACAGCTCGTTGATTGGGCGGGTGGCGAGATGGGCGATGTCAAGGGATGTCAGGGTCTCGTAGACGATCTCCAGGTCGTGATCCAGGGATCCGTACTTCTGATGGGGGAATCTCCCCATGAGCACCGCATCGGTCACTGTGATCGGGAACGAGGTCCCCGTCGCACAGGGGACGTACCCCATGATCTTGGACAGCTCCTTGACCGTGATCTCCGAAATGTCGATGTCGTCGATCATCACCGCTCCGCCGGTGGGTGCGAGGATCTTGTTGATGCAGCGGATGAGCGTGGACTTCCCCACGCCGTTGGGGCCCAGGATGGAGATCAGACCTGGTTTTCCGATGTCCAGCGTGACCCCCTTCAATATCGGGAAGGCGCCGTAGGAGAATTCCATTCCGTCTATGACCAGGGTGAGCCCTTCGACGGGCTTCCTCCCGTTCTCGGTCGATTCCTTGAGGATGTTGGATGAAAGCATGATGTCACCAGGCGCTTCTTCTCATTTTGATCAGGATCAGTATGAATATCGGGCTGCAGATGAGAGCGAGGATCACACCCACAGGGAGCGACGGCGACACAAGGCGGACGATGTAGTCCGCTCCGAGCACCATGAATGCTCCGAGCACCGCCGATGTCGGGATCAGGACCTTGCCCATCGATCCGACGAAGATGCGGGCTATGTGCGGTGCCACGAGACCTACGAATCCGATGGTCCCTGTGTAGCACACGATTATCGATGTCGCCAGAGAGGCGAGGATCAATGCGACGATCCTCAGCTTGTTTGGACGGATCCCCAGTGCGATGGCGCCCTCGTCCCCCTGAGCGACGATGTCGACGCGTCTGTGGATGAAGAACATGGGGATCCCGATGACCAGCAGGGCGGCGATCATCTTTGGGATGTTGCCCCGGAAACGGATCCGATGGACCATTGGTAGATGAAGGATAATGCCTCCGGTTCGACGGAATACTTGATGAGGGTGGTGAGCGCCGTGAAGACGTACATCACCGCGATCCCGCAGAGGATCATCATCGTCGGGGTCACCTTCTTGAATGCGGCTATGAAGACGATGACCGCCGTGGGTACGAGGGAGAGGAGGAATGCGTTGAGGATCATCCCGTCGGATGATGACAGGAACGGGATGATGCTGATCCCCAAGCCCACGTTGAGGACCATTCCGAACATGGCGCCCGAGGAGATGCCGAGGGTGTACGGGTCGGCCAGAGGGTTCCTGATGAGGCTCTGGAGCGAAGCACCGCACACGGACAGGACGGCCCCTGCCAGCACGGCTCCGATGGCGCGAGGCATGTTCTGTTCGAACACTATCCTGTCCTTGAGGGTGGGGAGGAATCCGCTCGGTTCCGCCCCCATGAGATGATCTGTGAAGATCCGTATCCCTTCGAGCAATCCGATCCTTATCTCGGATGCAGAGAGGGAGACGAATACGAGTATCGCAGTGGCTGCGATGAACAATCCGATCCACATGAGCGATTTCCTGATCGATCTGTGGAATTCGGATACCAGCTCGTTCACCATATCTCCCTCCTGTTGTGAACGAGGATCATAAGGAAGATCGGAGCGCCGATGAGGGATACGACGACTCCTACCGGTACGGTGTCGAGGGCGGACATCCATTTGGCTATGGTGTCCGCTATGAGGAGGAAGGCTGCACCGAATGCCGCGGCGGCCGGGATTACGAAACGGTTGTCCGAGCCAATGACGAGGCGGATTATATGCGGGCAGATTAGCCCGATGAATCCGATTATGCCGCAGTATGAGACGATGAATGCGACCATTACAGCCATCATGATAAGGATGATGACACGGAGGCGTTTCACGTTGAGTCCGAGACTCGTCGCGTTCTCATCGCCCATGCTCATGATGTTGAGCTTCTTGGAGAGCAGTGTTATGACAACGGCTCCGATCAGAACTACTGCGGCAGCGAGCGTCAGTTGGTCCCATGTTATGTTGATGAACGAGCCGACCTGCCATCTGTACACGTTGGCGAGCGTGTCGGCATCCGTCGTTACCAGGACCAGCGTGCTGAACGCGTTGAACATGTAGGATATCGCTGTTCCCACGAGGATCAGGGTGGCGACTGAGTTCATCGACCTGGATGAAAGCAGGATCATCACCGCTATGGGGATGAGGGAGAAGATCAGGGCGTCGATAGCCGAGCCGGCAGATGCCATCACGGACATGCCCAGAGCCATGCTGATGGCCACTCCGAAGTAGGCTCCGGAGGAGACTCCGGTGGTGTAGGGTTCCGCCAGGGGGTTCTTCATGATGCTCTGCATCGCGACCCCTGCGGTAGCCAATCCGATACCGGCTACGAGGGCGAACAGGACCCTCGGTAGTCTCTCGTTCCATACGATGAAGTCGTCGTACCATTCCCTGGAGTTCGGGGGATACTGCACCCCGGTTATGTGGTCCCATATGACCTCGTAGACGCGGGATATAGAGATGTCGTATCCGCCGATGGTGACCGACAGGGCAACTCCGAAGAAGGCGAGTGCGGCACAGAATAGAATGAAGAGGACCTTTCTGGAATTGCGCTGCTTGTATTCAGCCTTGAATTGCTCCACGCCCTCTTCCATGATTGCACCTTGTTTCTATTGAAATGGCAGGGCATGATGCCCCGCCGGTTTGATCAATGGCCGGAGAGGCCCATGTCCGCCATCGACACATAATAGGAGCCGCTGCGGACGGTGTTCTCGTCGATTCCCAGGAACTGGGTGCAGTGCTGCACGTTGTAGTTGTCCGCCCACGCCTTGGTGAAGAGGTCGGGGTACAGGATGCACGCAGCGTAGACGGTCCTCAGGAGGATCGGCATGTCACCGCTCAGGACGTAGACCTCGTTGTTGTAGTAGGCCTCGGTGTCGCTGAACGCGAGGGCGCAGGACTGGACGGTCTTCAGACCATCGGTCAGAGCGGTGCCTCCATACCAGCTGAACGAGGATCCCGTCTTGATCACGACGAGCTTGTCGATCTTGTAGTCGACGAGCCATTTGCCGAGATCGGTCATCTTCGCAGAACTCGTGGACGTTCCGAAATCATAGTCCTTGAGTGCGAAGTTCCCTCCGGCGGCCAGTACGGCACCAGTGTAGTCGGAGGTTCCCGAGCTGATGTAGTTGTATGTGGTGACCTCACCGTCGCTGGATTTGGAGTAGAATGTAGCGGATGATACCGCGAAGTTGACCTGTTCCGTGCCACTTCCTACATTGCTTCTGAGGGTGGTGTTCATGTCCTTGATGGTGTTCTGATACCATGTGGTCAGGTCGGCGATCTTGGATGAATCCGACTTGGTCATGAACGCGAGGAGGGCGAGATCGGAGAGGTAGCTAGCGGGATCGGTGGATGCCGCAGCTATCCTGATGACGCTCAGGCCGAGCTCCTTAGCCTTGGCCTCGGTGATGCCGTAGGCATGGCTGGAGCTAGATCCGGAGAGATACTGTCCGGCGTTGTCGGCCGTGATGATGGCTGTGATCTTGTCCTGGTTGATGTGATTGGTGAGCAGTTCTGCAGAGAAGTAGCCTGCAGAGGCTCCTACACGATACTTGTAGGTGTTGTTGACGTCGAACTTGCCGCCGTAGTCGGAGAAGAGGTATTGATAGTCGGAATACATCGTGCTATCGATCTTCCCCGAGTAGGAGACTGCCTTGATCTTATCGTTGATGCCGGCGTACTTCATCATCATGATGATGTTGGCGGAAGCGCTGATCGCCATGGAGTCTATGGGGTACTTCGACTCCTGCCAGTAGTCGCCTTTCGTGTATCTGTTGAGGTGTTTGACGACGACCTGGTTGTCGGGAGTGGCGGAGATGATCTGCTTGATGTACTCCACATCTTCCTGATCCACTTTTTCGTTTCCGTTCGCGTCGGCGAGCCTCAGCGAGGATGCGGTTCCGTTCTTCAGAGCATTCTCGAGGACTTCGACATCCTTCTCGTCGATCACGAGATCCTCGTTCACGTTCCCATACACCTCAAGGGTGGGTGAGAAGTTCTCATCGAGCAGCTCGAGGGTTGCCGATGATTTATTTTTGTCACCGCCTGTGGCCACGATGGCCGATACGGCCGCGATAAGGATGATCGCGACCACGATGACGACTGCGATTTGCTTTTTGTCCATAGGAATCACTCCTTACTGGATGAATGTCCCAATTATGTTGATGGTATTAAAGGATGTGTATCATCCAATGGATGTTCGGACTGTTCATCGAACCATGAAAGTGTGTACAGATCGATCAGAAGGAGGGAAGGTTTCATGGAGAACAGAGTCTTTTCGAGAGGCCTCGTGTGCACTCATTTTCGTATAGAGGGCGGGATTCCCGGACTGTTTTCGCACATTCGCGCATCTTTATGACGGCATCAGTCCGTTTTTCATCATTTCTAATCGAATATCGATGGCGATATTCAACGTTCCTGTCCTCTCCCCATCACGCCCTTCTTTATAGTCCAGACACGATGGTCGTATCATCCATGTCTATCGGGTGATCTCCTTGCGTTTCGTCAACATCTCCATAGGGACAAAGGACAGCTTCCTGTTCAACAGGGCCGCCGCAGAGGTTGGAGCCGAGCACCCCGGTCTCGTCTACTCCAATTACGACTCGGCGGACCTCGATTCCGATCCCGAGCTCCTGATTCGCGCCTGCGAGGATGCTGCCGATGCCGATCTGATCACTCTGAAGGTCCACGGCGACACTACCTACATGAAGAGGTTCGACAGGCTCCGGAAGGTTATAGACTCCAAAGGGGTCTGCACCCTTCTGGTCTGTACGGACGAATGCGTGACCGTGGATTTCCGTTACATGTTCAAGGGGTCGGACCGGGAGTTCGAAACCGCCTGCGCCTACTACATCCTGGGAGGCGACGACAACCTCCGTTCCCTGTTCCTTTGGGCCATCCGCAGGTTCGACGGCATCGACATCGACGTGCCGGAACCCTCAAGGCCGCCTGCGCAGGGGATCTACTATCCCGGAAGGGAGGACATAGGCTTCGAGTCTTACCTCGGGGAGCTGGATCCGTCGAAGCCCAGCATCGGGATCTTCTTCTATCAGAAGCAATGGCTCACAGGTAACGTCGGGAACGTCGACGGGCTCATCCGCGCAGTGGAGAGGCGCGGAGGGAATTCCGTGGCGGTGTTCCTCCAGACCTACGAGGAGCCTCTCGCGGGAGCGATCGGCGTCAAGCGCGTCCTCCGCGAGCATTTGACAGTGAACGGGGAGCCTGTCCTCGATGCGATCATCGAGACCATGAGCTTCTCGCAGACTCTGATCGCCACCCCCGGCGACGGGGAGCAGATAAGCGATGACAACTTCTTCGCATCCTACGGCGTCCCCGTGATACAGACGATGACGCCATCCGCCGATTACGGGACGTGGAAGGCGGACATCAACGGCCTGTCGCCGGCGGAGGTGGCCTTCGACGTCGCCCATCCCGAGTTCGACGGGCAGATAATCTCCGTCCCATCGTGCTCCACGGAGAAGCTGGAGGACGGCTCCCGCGTGTACGTGGCGATGGACGACAGGGACGACCGCGTCGCGGACATTGCGGTGATGTGGGCGATGCTCCGCCGTACATCCAACGCGGAGAGGAGGGTCGCCATCCTCCTGTACATGTACCCTCCCAAGACGGCGAACGCCGGCGGAGCCGCCGGTCTCGATACGTTCGCCAGCGTCGTCGACATATTGCACAGGATGAGGGACGACGGATACGATGTCGGGGATGCGATCCCCGAGACCCCGAGGGAGCTGGTGGACACCCTCCTGTCGGGACTGACCAATGATTTCGATTGGATCTCCGACGAGGAGGTCCGCAGGAGGTCCCTGGACCTGGTGGGTCCGGAGCAGTACGATCAATGGTATCGGACGCTGTCCGATGCCGCCAGATCGAGGATGGAGGACGGATGGGGGAGGCCTCCCGGCGACTTCTACACCGTGGATGGGGGGATCGCGATCCCTGGAACGGTGTTCGGGAACGTCCTCGTGGGATTCCAGCCCGACCGCGGCCGGGACATACAGGAGAGCTACCACGACCCGCTGACCGTGATGCCCCATCAGTACCTCGCATACTACCGCTGGCTCAGGCACGTCTTCGGAGCGCAGGCGGTGATACACGTGGGGACTCACGGCACCCTGGAATGGCTGCCGGGGAAGTCCGTCGCCCTCTCCGGTGACTGCTGCCCCGATTACATCCAGGATTCGATCCCGGACATCTATCCGTACGTCATAGGCAACCCCGGCGAAGGGGTCCAGGCCAAGAGGCGTGCTGCGGCGGTCATCATCGACCACATGATACCGATAATGACCCGTGCTGGCGGGTACGACGAGATAAGCGAGCTGGAGGCCGCCGTTCAGAAGTATATGGACGCCGGCACCAGGGGTCAGACCGAGGCCCGGTCGTTGTATCTCGCGGGGATAAGGGAAATCGTGCAGAGGATGGACCTTTACAGCGACATGAAGGTCGATCCGTCGTGTCCGGACGAGGTCTTCGCGGATGCCGTCGACGACCTGTACGATTACATCGTGGAGGTCAAGGGCAATCTGATCAAGGACGGGCTGCACATCCTCGGACGTCCTCCCGAGGGGGATCTGATGGAGGAGGCCGTTTACTGCCTGACCCGTCTCGACAACGGGGACGTCCCGTCCCTCCGCGGCTCCATCGCCGCATACCGCGGGTACGACATCCTCGACCTCCAGAACAACTCCTCGGAGAGGGACCCAGTAACGGGCAGGCTGAAGGGGGAGGTTCTCGAATCCGTCGAGGACGAGGACTTCGAGCTGATCGGAAGGATGCACGAGGCGGGATTCGATCCCGGGGCATGCCTGGCTCTCGTCTCCTCATCGTATCATGACGACGAGAGGATCGGACAGGCGGTCTCGTTCATCTGCGACCAACTCGTTCCCAATCTGAACAGGATGGGAGGGGAGATCGACAGCGTCATGGACGCCCTCAAGGGGAGATACATCCTGCCCGGTCCGGCGGGATGCCCCACGCGCGGAAGGGCGCAGCTCCTCCCCACGGGAAGGAACTTCTACTCCCTGGATCCGGATTCCGTCCCTTGGCATTCCAGCTGGGAGATCGGGAGGCGGATGGCCGACCAGATGCTGGAGAGGCACATCAGGGACCACGGGGCGTACCCCCGCACGGTCGGTATCGTGGTATGGGCCACGGACACCATGAAGACCGGCGGGGACGACATCGCATACATACTATGGCTCATGGGGCTCCGTCCGGTGTGGACGGGCTATGCCGGACGGGTGAAGGACATCGAGGTCATACCCATCGGGGAGCTGGGACGGCCCAGGATCGACGTCACGCTGAGGATAAGCGGCCTGTTCAGGGACACCTGAACATAGTCCAATTGATAGATCGGGGCGTGGGGATGATCTCCTCCCTCGACGAATCCGACGATGAGAACTACCTCGCCGCCAACCTCAGGGCGGACATAGCCCGGGCGATCTCCGACGGCATCCCCGAGGACAAGGCTAGAGAGGAGGCATCGATACGCATATTCGGCGATGCGCCCGGCTCCTACGGCTCCGGGACGAACATCCTAATCAGGACCTCCGATTGGAAGGACGTCTCCGATATCGGCGACATATACCGGAGCTACGGGCAGTACGCCTACGGCATCGGGAGGAAGGGCGAGGCGAGACCGGAGGCGTTCCGCAGGAGGCTGGAGCTCATGGACGTCACCGTTAAGAACAGCGTCAGCCGGGAGTACGACATGTTCGACAACGACGATGTCTACAACGATCTCGGCGGATTCAACGCCGCTGTCCGTTCCGTTCGCGGAACGATGCCCATGTCGGTCATCGGATGCTCCGCAGACACGTCGAACATCAGGACGAGGACGGTGGACGAGGAGGGACGGTTCGTCTTCCGCAGCAAGATCAACAATCCGAAGTGGCTGGAGGGTCTGAAGCGCCACGGATTCAGAGGGGCGGAGGAGATCTCCGACATGACCGAGTACGTGTTCGGATGGGATGCGACATCGGACATCATCGACCCGTGGATGTACCAATCCATAGCGGACAGGTTCCTGTTCGACGAGGAGACGGCGGAATGGTTCCGCGATGCGAACCCATATGCCATGCAGGCGACCGCCGCGAGGCTCCTGGAGGCCATAGGCAGGGGGATGTGGGACCCCGACGACCTCACGAAGGAGCAGCTCCAGGAGATCTACCAGGATCTGGAATCGGATCTCGAGGGGATGCAATGAACGACATCGCCGTGAGCGCCAGGGGTCTCGTGAAGAGGTTCGGGGACTTCACGGCAGTGGACGGTATCGATCTCGACATCCGCCGCGGTGAGATCTTCGGATTCCTCGGACCCAACGGGGCCGGGAAGACCACCACCATCAGGATGCTCACGACCCTCTCCCCTCCCACCGAGGGGACGGTGGAGATCGACGGAAGGGCGGTGTCCGGCCTCGACGACCCCGTGAAGGAGGGGATCGGGATAGTGCAGCAGCACATCTCGCTCGACAGGGACGTCACGGTGCTGGAGAACATCCGCTACCATGCGATCCTGCATCGCATCCCGAGGAGGGAGGCGGATGCCCGCATCTCCCGTCTCGTGGGGATGATGGGGCTCGAACCGTACCTGGACAGGCTGGTCATCGATCTGTCTGGAGGATGGAAGCGCAGGGTGGCCATCGCCTGCTGCCTGGTCCACGAGCCGTCGCTGATATTCCTCGATGAACCGACTGCCGGTCTGGACACGCAGTCCAGGCACATGCTGTGGGAGCTCGTACACGGACTGAACTCCGGCGGGAGGACGGTGTTCCTCACCACCCATTACATGGACGAGGCGGAGGAGCTCTGCGACCGCGTCGCCATCATCGACCGCGGGAGGATCGTCCGTGTCGGGACTCCGAAGGAGCTCTGCGAGTCCATAGGAGCATGGGCGGTCGAGTACAGGGAGGAGGGGAGACGCAGGACGAGGTACTTCGGATCGTCGGAGGAGTCCCGCCGGTTCCAGGATTCCCTTCCACCGGATTCCCCGATAGTCTCCAGGGCCACCAATCTGGAGGATGTGTTCCTCGAGCTGACCGGGGAGGACAGGGGGCGCTTCGCATGAGGAATCCGCTGGTGATACTCGACGAGGCTTACCGCGTCGCATGGGGCGACCTGGTGTACATCAGGGAGAATCTGGTGGAGGTGCTCGTCACCAGCCTGGTGGGCCCGCTCCTGTACCTGCTCGCATTCGGTTTCGGTATCGGAGGGAGCATCTCCGAGGATCCGGACGGATACATGGCGTTCATCGTTCCTGGTATCGTCGCACTCACGACGTTGTCGGCGACCTTCAGCACGGTGTCGATGAAGGTCCTGATCCAGAGGCTGTTCTACATGAGCTTCGACGAGCTCCTGCTCTGTCCCGTCCACATCTCCGCCATCGTGCTGGGGAAATGCGTCTCGGGGGTCATACGCGCGCTCCTGAGCTGCACCGTGCTCATGGCCGTCGGCCATATGATCTCGCCGGCGGTGAGCATCGATCCACTGGCGATCGCGGTGGTGTTCTTCGCCGCGCTGACGTTCTCGCTGCTCGGGTTGCTGGCGGGGATGCTGACCAACAAGACTCAGAAGCTGAACATGTTCTCCGCGTTGGTGATCGTGCCGATGACATTCATGTGCGGGACCCTGTTCAACGTGGACGCCCTTCCGGGCGTGGCCTCCTGGGTCGTCTATGCGCTCCCGCTGACCCACGTCAGCGCTCTGATGAGGGGCATCATGCTGGATACGGGGGTCCCGATGGATTCCGTGTTCATACTCGCGACGTATCTCCTGGGATTCTTCGCGATCTGCTGGTGGATGATCAAGACGAACCGGTGCTGATCCCGGGGTCGGATCGGGCCATCCTTGCGCCCATCTCCCTGGCTTCGGTCATGACATCCGCATCCACCGGCATGCCGACGGGCATGAACCAGGTGCAGTACGGGAGGGTCCCGACGGATTCGCAGAAGAAGTGCTGGGTCATGATGGCCTCGAGCCCCTTGGCCACGCGTTCCGCACCGGTCTCGTCCGCGCCCGCGGTGACGATGACGGCCGCTTTCTTCCCCTTGGGGAGGATGGTGGAGGCGTTCATGTCCAGGAAGCAGTAGAACCGGTCGAGGACCATCTTGAACAGCCCGTCCGCGTCGTTGAAGTTGATGGACGTGCAGAGGATGATCCCATCGGCCTCGCGGACGGAATCGATGATCGGAGCGATGTCGTCCTTCAGGACGCATTCACCGGATTCCTTGCATGCTCCGCAGTTCTGGCATTGACGATATGTTTCCATGTCGTTGAGGCGGTATTCGACGACCTCCGCACCGGATGCGCGCGCACCTTCGGCGACGGCTCCCGCGAGGGTCGCACCGAAACCGTTCTTCCGGGGACTCGCGATGATAGAGACTATCCTGGTCATGTAGGTTGGATTGGCGAGATGGATGATATAGAATCTGTGACGGAGTTCTTTACCGAGGATTATTACGTCACATCGTGTACACGTTCGAGAACGTGTGTATATCGAAGAGTTCGATGGTGCAATCACTCATTCCTCAGTCTCTGCAGGAATGCGCGGGCCTCCTTGTTCCTTCCGTCGGTCTCGGACCTCTGATAGGCCTCTTCGAGTTCCATATCCAGCATGATCTCCTTGAGACGGTTGTAGGTCTCGATATTCATGAGCACCCTGGAACCGTAACCGTTCCTGGTTATGTAGACGGGTTCATTCTCGGACATCTCGAACATCTTCGCAGTGTTCCTCATCTCGGATATGGGGACTATCGCTACCATGCCCGGTACATGATGATGCTGTGATTTGAACATTATTATGTACATAATTATGTACAACGTCAAGAAGAGTCACGATCATGACCGTCGGCCCGCCACGCTTCTTCGGCTCGTTTTTCGGAGCCTCTGTGATGCTGGGATCCATGAATGTCCTCCCGTTCGATCATCCATGAAATCGGGAAACCGCAGATTCGTGGGACTTCCCACAAGATGGGGCTGAGGAAGGATGTATCGCCCTCATGTGGGGTCCGGATTGTGTGGCGATATGGGCGGAATCCCGACATCAGAAGCGTCAGGACCCCTGCCCGGTTTGGATCAGGCGCCTCTCCTTCTGATGAGGAGGGCTCCTGCGAGGATCGCGATGATGACGATGGCCCCTATCGCGATGTAGATCCAGGGCATGTCGGCCTGGGCGATGAGTATCACATCCCCTGTGAGCTTGGGGATGTTCACAGCGGAGCCGTCCACGTACTCGGATGTCACGTCCGCTCCGCCCATGATTACTCTGATGTCCATCCCGCTCCAGCCGAATACTGGGGAGAAGGACGCCTTCAGGGAGTCCCTCTCGAGGTCCTCGGATGAGAGCGAGACGTTCTTCAGATCGTACGACACGGCATAGAGTCTGTCTCCGGTGATGTCGATCACAGTGTCCTTGGAGATACCGGCGAGGGTGTACACCCCGTTGACCGGGGTGATCCCGTCGACTCCGACGGATGCGGTTATCGATCCCGTGTCGAATCTGTATCCCTTCTTCACGGAGACCGTGAATGAGATGGCGTTGGTGCCGGTTCCGGTGACCTTGTACTCCAGGCCGTCGGCGACGTTGAACGTCACGATGTGACCGGAGACATCGATGGAGCCGCTGGATCCGGTGGACTCCCATCCGGCGTAGACGACCGTATCGGAGAGGACGGGCACAAGGGGGCTGAATCTCTGGGTGCAGGCCGGGTCGGTGTACCATCCCGTGAACCTGTATCCGTTCTTGGACGGATCCGAGGGGAGGTCCACGAAGGTGTTGCCGAACAATACGGATCTGTTCATGTCGAGCACGAAGCGCGATATCTCGCGTGTGCCGTCCATGAACCTGACCTTTATCTCGTCGCCGGGACCGAGTCCGAGCGGTATCACCTCGATGGATTTCGAGTCCGATTCCCCGTTTCCGGATGTGACCTTCTGTGTCACATGAGCTCTATCTATGCCGGAGACGTCGGTGTAGATCTTCTTCCCTTCGTTGTGCTCGGTTCCGACGATCGAGCCGTCCTTGTACTTCTCGATGATCCATTCCACGGTGAGGCCGGTCGTATCGTACGGATACTCCAGAGTCATGATGTTGCCGTAGCAGTACCATGTCTCTTCCGGGACCCAGTCCGCATCGGAGTCGTAGGCGCACACGGCCGGAAAGGCCATCAGCGCTACGATCAAAGGCAGCATCAGGGCTCTGCGGGCATTCATGATATCATCTCGTGCCTGTGCTTCCTACGACGATCGCAGACTGGATGGCGGTGATCTTGGGCATGACGTACAGGTCGAAGGACGCTTCCGACGTGTTCTTCTGTATGCTGACGCGATACGTTCCTGTACCGTCGGTAGGTAGCGAGTAGCAGAAGTATGTGGTGATACCACTCGTCACGGTTCCATAGGACGTGAGCGTCGATCTTCCCGTATCTCCTTTGCCGTCGATGATGGTGACCGTGGGGGCCGAACTCTGGGTCGATTTCGCAATCAGCAAAGTGACGTTCTGTTTCTGCTGAGTGATGTATTGTGCAGGGGATGCCGGCAGATTTGTTGTAGGGGCACCCTCTGTGAACATTCCGTCGTAGATGTAATACGTCATCAGTTCGGGATCGTGTACCATCATTCCCACCTGGTATGCCTTGCTTTGACCGCTCGAACTCTCGAGAACCACGGTTGCAACATACATGCCGGTCTTCGTCGTGAAACCTGATATGATTCCCGGACCGGTCATGGACAAGCCCTCGGGGAGGCCCGTTGCGTACCATTTGTAATCAGCGGCGTTTTCACCATTTGTCATCACAGGTCTCAATGTGACAATATCGCCTGCTGTGAGTGAGATTGTTTCATGGAGCTCATGGGTTGTTTCACCATCTGAATACTGGAATGTTGTCGGAAGGGTGTTGGCACCGTTCAGAGAGACCTGGAAGTTGATATCGAAGGAAGTGGTGTGTTGTGTGCTGGTTCCCGTGTTTGTGGTTATTGTACATTGGAGAACAAGTTCTTTCACAGACGACTTCTCGGTCGAACCTGTGAATGAGATGACATACTTGCCGCGGTCGGTTTTGGGGTCCTCCGCGGTTATCTTGTGAGTAAGGGTGAATTTGAATACATCAAGCGGGATTTCCTCTCCTGTTTGGAACGTGGTGTACACGTTCGATCCGTACATGTAATTCCATACGACACTCAAGTTGTTGTCCAGGTTGTAGAATGAGATCTCATTGGTGATGAAACCAAGAGCGGTTTCTTTGTTGTTATCCACAGAGGCGTGATATGTCACGGTCTCTCCGGTGTCGGCTTCGTTGTTGTCGACATTCGCAACGGTGAATGTGGCGAAGAGTGCGGCAACGGCCAGAATTGCTGCGATCACGTGTTTTCTTTGCATGAGGTTCCTCCTTCATGTCTATCGTATCCGCCTGTTCTGGTCGCGTGGATTTCGCGGTTCTATGCTACTATATAGC